>JAYSWD010000037.1:0-7274 GCA_043718225.1 Candidatus Omnitrophota bacterium | reverse complement strand
ATTCCAGAAGGCGTGCCGTTTTCCGCGAAAGCCAAAATCATACTGAACGCCTTTTCCCTCCTGCAAATCTTCATTGATCACTTGAGTGGCACCAGTGGGAATGGTTTGAGTAAAAAGCTTGGGACGATAAGATTGCGAAATATTGGAATAAGCTTCGATGCCCTGCACTATTTCATAAGTCGCCGCTAAACCAAAAAGCGGTTCAAAGTCATAACCCTTGTGCTTTTCCGGTGCTCGCCCCGTGCGACGCAGCTTTTCGTTAATTCTCTGCCATATATTTTCCATTCTAAAACCGGGCGTAATGGAAAACTTGCCCCACCGAAATAAATTCTCAACAAAAGGCGCAAATGCCACGGTATCCCGAACCGTCACAGTGTCCATAATTCCTGACTCGGAAAAAACCTGAGCGCCTGTTTCACCGGTAATCGGCGAATGAGACAGAAAAGTATGGGTTCCAAATGATACGGTATGTTCTCCATTTAAAAATTCGTAATCATGGCGCAAGCGCTCTTCAAATCCTAAGTTATAAAAATCTTGCTCTGAAATGGTGTTCGTTGTGCCTGTCGGAACGGTTCCAAAGCCACCGCCGTTTTGCCTTTTGCTCCAGCGCCGATAATGTCCGCCGTAGACCAATAAGTCGAATTGAGTGGCGTCATCCAGTTTGTTTTCGTATTTAACTGAGCCGTAATAGCGTTCAAGACTGAAGCGATCCCATTGACGGGTCGTAACATTTTTATCTGAATCAAACTGCGCTCTCGTTAACCCGCCCGGCTCGCCATTCTCTTCGTTATATTGATCAAAAGTCAGGATAACTTTGGAGGCTTCCGTCGGATCCGCAGTCACTTTGACACTTGAACTCAAAACTTCATAGTCGCTGTTGCGTTCACGAAATCCGCTACTTTGTCTTTCATGAAAGTATCCATGATATCCAAACGATCCGACCTTACCGGTCAAAGCATTATAAGTTGAAAAATAATCATGACTCCCAAAAGCATTCGAACTTTTCACTCGGAGCGGCGTATCCTCAGCCGGCAGCGGCGTTACAAAATTAATCGCGCCCCCTGGCTGTGGTCCAAACATCAGCCCTGCGCCCCCGCGAATCACCTCTATTTTTTCCACGCTGTCTAAGGGGGGCACATAATACGCCTCGGGGTAACCAAACATATCGGCATGAATAGGAATGCCATCTTTTAGCACCTGAATAAACTGCGAGCGGTCAGGGTTTAATCCTCGGTACCCCAAACTAAAAAGCGGCGTCGACTCTTCGGCCAAGATCAACCCTGGAACTTTGACAAGGGCTTGACGAAAATTACTATTGCTAATCTGAGGAGCTTCTCCCAAATTGACAAGCGATGTTTTTTTTCCTGCGTAAATTTTAGTTCCCTGCACATCCGGCAAAAAATTTCCCGTTTCATTCGCTCCATAAGAATCTTCGCGCTTCGCGGTCACTGTCACCTCTTTCATCGCACCTATGGCCGGAGAATTTTTTTGTAAATCCGGTTGCTTTTCAACCCCCGCATAGGTTGAAAATGCTTGCGCAGAGAAAAGCAATGTAACCACCGCTGTTTTAAAAATATTTTTCATAGTTTCCCTCAAAATTTACAAAAGGGCTGGGGAATTTTTCCGGCTCCCTGGCTAAAATAGGCCGGCAAGAAAATCAGCTTAGCTTTTCAGACATCCCCGAAAAGCGATCGCGGATAACACAAAGCAAAGTTCCCGTTATTCCTACAATGCAAAAAGCGGCTCCAGACGTGCCCAGAAAAGCAAAGTACTCTTTGGCTTTTCCCGTTCCGCCCATTCCCGGCGCAAAAATGCCGGCCAAAAGCCAATAGAAGAGGATAGATAAACGCGCCTGCCCCAAGCAGAATTGAGGTCACTTGTGCGGTTTTTGTAGACTGGCAAACTAATATCAGCGTGAGAATGGAAACAAGTGCGGCCGAACTAATTGCGCTCCAATGCATATGCGCACGCTTAAAATACTCCCAGGATTTTTTGACAACCGCATCTTTTGCAGCGATATCAGATTTATAAACTGACTCTAATACCGCTGTACCAGAGCGATCTAAACTTTTTTTAAGTGAGTCCTCGACCGCGCCGAAAACCCCTCCCATGACAAACCCAAGTAAAACGGCGACCAAAGAAAAGCAGATACCTAAAAACACAGTCGTCGGAATTTCCCGCAAAACACTAGTATTCATTTTTCTTTCTGCCATTTTATTTTGTTAAAATTAATTTCCCGAAACGCGTTACTTGCAACCGGTATTGCTGATCGCCATGCATGATCAGAACTTCTTTCTCACCTTCAAAAATCCATTCCGATTGCAGCATGCGCGCCGGAATCTTTCGCTTGATCTTTGAATTTTTCATCCAGCCTGTTTCTTCTTGCATACACCATCCGCCGCTCAAATTTTTATTTTGGCTGGGGCATAACGCGGTAAGCGCAGGCCTGGCTTAAAGACAGCAATGGGGCAAGCCCATAAGAAATCTTATTAGGATATGATCTTAATTGGATTCAATCTGCTGTCAATTCTTTTTTTCCGCCGCGAGCCCGACTCGCGTGACGGATCCGTCCTTGCCATCCGGCAAGGCGGAAAGGCTTAAATTACCGCCTTGATTTGCCGATAATGAGAGTTACGGAAACATCTATGTTTAAAAAAATATTTCACCTCATTATTTCTACATCGGTTTTAGTTTTAAATATCCCCGTAGCTTGGGCTCAAACCCCACTGCTATCCGAGCGACGCGTCACTTCCGGCCCGGTCAGCCTTGAGCCGGCCATTGAAAAAGACGGCGTGCGTGTCGCCCTGCAAACATCCATTCAAAAAAAAGATGAATTGATGGTGCTTATTAAAATAAGTAATTTGAGCACGCAGCCCATTTTAGTTTCTCCCGACGCGGTTGAAGCTTCCACCGCAGAAGGCTGTGTCATCAAGCCCGCGGGCACTTCGGGCGCGGCCCAGGGCAAATGGGATAATTCCCCGGCAAAAAAAAGCTCATGGGCAAAATTTACGGACGCTGCGGCGTTCATTCCCTTCAGCGATCCTTACCATATTATTTCTTCAACCAAAGCAATCGCACAGTACGCCGAAAAAAACAATATCCGTTTTTTTAAACCGGCTCAAAAAACAAACCGCGGATTTTTGCGCGAAGTCATTCTGCAGCCCGGCATGGCAACTCACGGCCTTATCATTTATGACGCGTCCTCTCTACGCGCGTTTGATTACGCTCCCACCCTGCATATTAAAGTGACCGTCGGCGAAGAACCCTTTGAATTTCAATTTTCAAGCCGCGTCGCCTCACCCCCTTCTTCCTAGATTGAAAACACAGTCACCCCCACCCCCTATTTTTGATATCGCGATTATCGGCGGAGGAATTGCCGGCGTGGCTATCGCCCATGAAAGCGCGTTACGAGGATTAAGCGTTATTCTTTTTGAAAAAAATACTTTCGGTTCCGGGACAAGCAGTAAAAGTTCCAAATTAATACACGGCGGATTGCGCTACCTGGAGGTGGCCTGGTCGGCGCTGTGCTCGGGGCATGGCCGTGAATTTTGGAAAAACTTGCGCTTTGTCTTTCTGGCTTTGAGAGAAACACATGCCCTTGCCAAACTGTGGCCCGGTCTTGTCACGGAAATCGAACTGCTGATGCCTATTTATAAAAACCATGGCAGAGGACGCCTTTCCGTTTTTTTTGGGACTTGGCTTTACGGACTGCTCTCACAAATCAGCGGCGGGAAAAAAGGGACGCGCATTCTGAGCTCAGCAAAAAAAACACTCCACGTTGAACCCGGGCTAAATCCCAAGGGTCTGCTCGGCGCGGTGATTGTTCAGGACCATACGACCGATGACTTAGCGCTTGTTAAACAAATAATCGAAACCGCTGTGAATTGCGGCGCGCAGGTTTTTGAAGAAGCGTCCGTGACGCGTTACCGTTACTTTCCCGCCGCGGGATTATTCGAAGTGGAAGTCAAAATACCGCGCAAAACACAAGTGTTTTATACGAAAAAGGTAATCAATGCCACGGGCGCCTGGGTTGACCAGGTCCGTGAAAAAGCGGGCGGGATTAAAAAAAGTGAAATGATCGTGCCGATTGCCGGAGCGCATGTGGAAGTTTCTCCATTTTCAAATTACTCGGCTATTTTACAGGCGCAAGACAAACGCATTTTTTTCGTTATTAACCGTAAGGACCGCGCGCGCATCGGAACGACTGAGAGGCTCGAAACTAATCCCGATCAAGTCGCGATCAAAGAAGCAGAGATCGGCTATTTACTCAGCGCGGTTAAAAAGTTTTTTCCTTCCGCAAGGCTTGGACAAACACAGATTCTTTCCACTGATGCCGGCATTCGCCCGCTCGCTAAGCCTGCGCGCGCGGTAGCGGCAAATCAAATTTCACGGGAACATGAATTTGTTTTTGATGAAGACGGTGCGGTGCATGTCCTTGGCGTCAAACTAACCGATCACCGCCGCGCCGCCAAAGAACTTCTTAATAAGCTGATCACCCATCGAACCGCTTCCGGAAAGCCCTTGTTTAATCCTTTAAAGTTACGTCCGAAATAATCTCAGATTTTTCAAGCAGCTTACTTCTCTTCACCGCAAAGAACTCGTGGGAAAGTCATCAGAAGCAAAGCGACGAGGATTGTTTGAGCCGGATGATAATTGAAATTAAATTCTTCTCCATGACACAGCGCCGAAAAAAAAGAACTACTGCGGTTTTCGGCCGATCCAAGTCAGATCCGGCTTCAGAAAATAGCGCAAAATTTGATTCAGCGGATAATAATTAAACATCGCGCAGTCTTTTTTCGCTTGAACCGTTTGAAAATACGCCGACGTCAACTCAATAAATTGATCCAAAGTCCATTCGTGATAATGCGTGGGGTCATAATGCAAACCATGTAGGCCAAATTCCCGGTTTGCCGTTGAAAGCGCGATCATGCCTCCCGGACGTAAAACGCGGCTGCATTCGCGCAAAAAAAAGTCCCAATCCACAAGATGCTCGATTACGTTAACCGAAATCACTTTATCCACGGACATATCCGGTAATGGAATAGATTTATCAAAATCATGCTTAAAAAAAGTAACGCCGGGATATTTTGCCTGAGCCGCGCTTACATCACGGTCATATCCGGCGGTATGTTCGGTTAAATGCCGTATTTCTTTCGTGTAGTCTCCGACGCCGCAGCCCAGATCAATCACCACATGGCGCGTCTCAATTCCCATCTGCGAAAAAATCCATTTCATCTGCGGGTCTGTTTTAGGGTTCCGGATATAAGGCCTGGATGAATAAAAATCGGCATGATAAGTCTCATATGAAAGCTTGACCGGCTTGCCGCGATAACGGCACTTTGAACAGGATGCAGACAAATTTAATGTCCGCGCGTCTAAAAAATAAAAGGGCGACCTGCAATGCGGGCAAATCATTTCAGCATCTCTTTTGTTTCCATATCAAGTGCCCGATTCGCTATTTAAACTGGCTTGAATCGACGCAAGCATCGATGGGGCGCGCTTATTACCCGGGTCAATCCGCAAAACATCACGCAGGCTGTTAATCGCCGAAAATGACTCGCCCTTGCCTAGCTGCGCCATCGCCAGTCCAAAATGACTTTCCACATCGCCCCAGTCCTTTGTCAGCGCAAGTTGAAATTCGGGCGCGGCCAAATCATATCCTTTTTGAGACAAATAAAGATTTCCGATGTTCCGATGGAAACGCGCCTGGATTTGGGGTTCTTTCGCGTATTTCAAACCTTCCTTGAACACACCGACCGCTTTGGGAAGATCCCCTTTTTGAGTTAAAGCGGTGCCCATCATTCCGTAAATATCCACGTCTTCTTTTTGAAATTGAAGCGCCTGCGCGAATTCACGCGCCGACTCATTCCATTGCTTAAGGCCAAACATGGTCATGCCTAACTGCTTATGACATTCTCCTGAGGGCACCAAGTCACATGCGGCTTGAAAATTCTCAAAAGCCTGCTTTTGATTTTGGAGCGTCAGATAAATATTTCCTATTTCACCGTAAACAGTACTCAGCTGCCCGATTTGGCCCGCGGAACGCGGCAAGCGGTTAAGCTGAACTAACGCCAGCTCCAAATACTGCAAAGCCTCGGGGAGCTGTTTCTCTTGATGCAGTGCTTTCCCCAAATAGATCAGCGACTTTAAATTTTTGGGATCCTTTTTTAAAATTTTTTGAAAAGAATCAATCGCGTTGCTGACTTGGCCTTGCTTGAATTTTACCGTAGCAAGGTTTGCCTCAAGCTCAATATTCCCCGGTTTGAGGCTTAGCGCGCGCGTCCAGGCGTTGAAAGCCGCAAACATGTTGTCCTGCTCGAAATAAGCTTCGCCCAGTAACTGCAGCGAATTTGCTTTCATGGGTTTCTGGACATTGAATTTAAATCCGGAAACCGCCCGGCTGAGCTCGGGAATCGCTTTCTCATAACTGCCCGATTTAAAATAAAGCACGCCCAGGTTATAACGCCATTCCGGATTTTCCGGATCCAGACTGACCGCCCGCTTCCAGGATTTGATCGCGTCATTCGGTTGACCGAGCTGCAAATAGAAAAGCCCAATCGAATAATAAAAATCGGAAGAACCGTTTTTCTCGATCATTTTTAGATAGGACCGTAAAAGTCCCTGCAGCATATTGGTAGGAAGCGATTCCGCACCGCGATTAACATTTATGGAACGCGTTTCAAGGATAATCTGCCGGTTTTCGGCATCAAAACGGACGGGAAGCTGGCGTTCCACGATCGGCGCCATAATACTTTTTTTATCATCGGTATGGACAGCTCCAAAAACATGCCCGAGTTCATGCGCCAGTACGGCTTCTTCCTGAATTTTGAAAAGCTTATTAGCGGGATAACGGATCACTAAATATCCTGAAAAAGGCCTGGCCTGCCCCAAGGTATGCAAATCCTTCATGTCGGCACCGTCAGGCGTCATGTCGTAATGTGTTAAACCTATGGCGACATCCGCGTCGCCTAACGCGACATCCCCGCGCAGCTCTTCGAGCAGCGATGTCATCGGTGCCGTTTCATCGGCGGGAGTCCATTTCACATAGCGGACAAGTTTGAATTTAATTTTAAATTCGCTTTCAAAAATTCGTGAAGCGTAAATCAAACGTCTTTCGAAATTGGATTTCCACTCAGGTTGGGCTTGAAATCCAGGAGAAACGGCGGCAATCACTTTAATTTCGCGCATTGCAAGTGATTCAGCTTGTGTTGAGAAAAGAAAAGAAGTTGTAAGAATAAATAATATCAAACCAACAAGGCTCACTCGCATCATTC
>JAYSWD010000036.1:0-7286 GCA_043718225.1 Candidatus Omnitrophota bacterium | reverse complement strand
GCGCTACGCTTTATCCGGGCGATGTCGAAGCCTATTTTGAATTTAAAGCTGAAAGCCTCAGACAAGTTGAGGTGTATAACAAGGGCGTTGAAAAGAAGAAGGCCGAAATGCAAGCTTTCGTCGACCGTTTTAAAGCCAAAGCTTCAACGGCCGCGCGTGCGCAGTCGCGCGTGAAAGCGATGGCAAAGCTGAAGACCATTGAAGTCGCTCAAACAGCGGGTAATGTGAAAATCCGTATTCCGCAGGTGGAGCTAAAAGGCGGTGTTGCGCTCGACTGTTTGGATCTTGCGATCGGTTATCCCGGTAAAACCATTGCGTCAAAAATCCATTTCGATATTGAGCGAGGCCAGAAGATCGCGATTCTTGGAGACAACGGCCAGGGCAAAACCACTTTTCTGCGTACTATTACCGAAGATCTTGCGCCTGTGGGCGGTGCTTTTAAATGGGGCTATCAATTAAAGATTGCAACTTACGCGCAGCATGTTTTCCAATCTCTGCATAAAGAAGATACGGTGATGTCTCATCTTTCCCGTCATGCCGCGACAGGAGTTTCAGGCCAGGATATTTTAGATATGGCCGGATGTTTTCTTTTTAAAGGCGACGACATTCAGAAAAAAATCCCGGTTTTATCGGGCGGTGAACGCGCGCGTGTGATTCTCGCGGGCCTTCTGCTCGACAAAAACGACGTGCTGCTTCTCGACGAACCGACCAACCATTTGGATTTCGAAACCGTCGAAGCGTTGGGCGTCGCGCTAAAAAAATTCAACGGCACGATTTTTTTTATTTCGCATGACCGCACTTTCGTAAACATGATTGCGGATCAAATTCTCGAAGTTAAAGACGGCGGCGTGCGTAAATATCCGGGCACTTATGAGGATTACGTTTATTCGCTGGAAACAAAACATGACGGCGACGCTTCTTTCTCCGCTCCGGCTGAAACAGAAGTCACGGTTGAAGACGCCAAACCAGTTTCTGAAGAAAGCGCGGAAGAATCTCCTAAAAAGCAGGAACTCAGAAAGAAGATGACTTCAACTAAAATTCAGGCCAATAAAGTCGAAAGCCGGATCGAGCGCTTACAAAAAGATAAGCAAAAACTGGAAGAGGATTCGTTTAATTTTTCGCCGGAAAAAGCCAGCAAACTCAAAGATCTGGAATCGCAAATCAAAGAATCTGAAGAAGAATGGATGAAGTTGAGCGCAGAACTAGAAAAGCTTCAAAAACAAATCGAGGGGAAATAAAATGATGGAAATTTTTACAGTTGAAAATATTACCGCACTTTTAACCTTAACGTTGCTTGAAATTGTGTTGGGCATCGATAATATTATTTTTATTTCGATTATGGCCGGCAAATTACCGCCAGAGGAGCGGCAAAAAGCGCGTGTGGTCGGGCTTGCCATGGCGATGTTTATGCGCATAGCGCTTTTATGTTCCATTGTTTGGGTGATGAAATTAACCGATCCGCTTTTTTCTATATTGGGCCGTGAAATTACCGGCCGCGACTTAGTTTTAATTATCGGGGGATTATTCTTGCTTGCTAAAAGCACGCATGAAATCCATGACAGTTTGGAAACGCATGAAAAAGAGAATTTAAAAAAAGCGGCTACGGCTAGTTTTTTTGGAGTTATCGTTCAAATCGCGATTTTGGATATTGTTTTTTCGCTTGATTCTGTAATTACCGCCGTTGGGATGGCGGACCATATTCCGGTGATGATTGCGGCCGTGATGATTGCGGTGGGATTTATGCTTTTCTTTTCAAAATCAATCAGTGAATTCGTTGAACAGCACCCAACCATCAAAATGCTGGCTTTGAGCTTTTTGATTTTAATCGGTGTCTCACTTGTCGCGGAAGGTTTGCATCACCATATTCCTAAAGGCTATATTTATTTTGCCATGGCTTTTTCGGTCGGCGTGGAAATGCTGAACCTCAGATTGCGCAAAAAAAAATAGCTGTCATTGCGAGCAAAGCGAAGCAATCTAGATCGCCACGCCCTTTGGGCTCGCGATGACGAAGGCAGAGCGTCACGCGTATTCGAACTTCACAGGAACTTCGACGTTGGGGTGCAGGCTTTTATGCACGGGGCAAGTCATCGCGGCAGTTTCGAGCGCCTTACGTTCGCTTTCTGTGAAGCGTTTCGGCATTTGAAAATTGACCGTAAGTTTTCCGATTCGGCGCGGCTCAGCCGACATTTCTTTCGTGACTTTTCCGGTAACGCCCGTTAAGTCAATGCCGGTCCGTTTAGCGTAAATCGCCATGATCGTAAGCATACAGGAAATAAGCGCGCCCGCGACCATGTCGGTCGGTGAAAAACAGGTGCCTTCGCCCTGGTTGTCTTTGGGCGGGGTGGTGCAGATTTCCGCGCCTGAGGGATGTTTGAGCCTGGTGTTTAAATTGCCCGTGAATTCGACTTCAATTTCGACCATATATGCCTCGTGGTTGTGGTTAGTGCCGCGCGATTGGTTTATAATGCCGAACTAATTTTATGAAAAACGCAGTGCTATGGCTAGGTTTGATTTTGACTATCGGGGGGTGTGTCGCTCCCGTTAAGATTCCGCTGCCGGAGGATCATCCGGCATACGGGTTTTATCAAACGGCGAATGCGTTTAACGTTTCGAGCCAGGAATGTTCGAAGTTGAAGGGGAGCCTTGAGATCCGGCCGGATAAAATCGGTGCCGGAAACGAGTATGAAAAAGTCCGTGAGATAGCGCCGGGTCTTTTTCTGGTAAAACAAAATACAACAGACCGGCAATTCGTAACGGTTATTTTTATGGAATATGGCTTGGTGACAAGCATACCGAAAGCTTGTTCGTGGAATTTGGATGATTTTCCAATTGCGCCAAGCCAAGAGCTGATAGCCGATAGCCAATAGCAAAGTAACGGTCTCTGGCCATGTGCTATAAGCTTTTTGCTAGAAGCTAATTTGAACGTGGTTGAGCCAAGCTCAAAACAAAAACATAACAGACTGCAGGAGAAAATATGTCAGTGATTGATACAGAAATTCGGGATAAAACGCTTCAAACCGCGAAAAGTTACAAAGCTTCTTGGATCGAGCTTGGACGCTATTTGCAGACTATATATAAAGACAAAATGTATAAAGGCTGGGGATTTCTCGCCTTTGAAACTTATTGCAAGAAAGAACTGGGAATGAAAGAGGCCATGGCTTCAAAGATTATTAAGTCTTTCTCATTTCTTGAAACCGAAGAGCCGAAGCTTTCTCAGCCCGAGTTTTTCCAAAAGGAACAATCTCAGCCAGTCCCGGATTTGGATGCGCTCAATACATTGCGTCTCGCGAAAAATAATAAAAATATTCCCGAGCGGGATTTTGCTGACATTCGTGAATCGGTTTTGGAAAAAGGCGCCGGACAGCAGGAAGTTCGCGCGAAAGTGAAGAAAATCATCGAAAAAACACAGGATACCGAAAGTCTTGAATTCAAAAAAACAAAAAGGAACGCTGTTTTGCGCCGGGCGCTTTCTTCTTTGATCGCCGTGCAAAGAGAATGCGCGCAAAGCAAGCTTGTCCCTGATTATCTTATTAAGCAAATTTCCGATTTAGCCGTCAAGTTGGAAGATCAATTAAACGATTGATCGGTTTTTTGCTGGCGCGGGGGATGCGATGCCATATCCGACTTTTAAATACATACCACAGAAGAAATACAAACCGGGACCGAAATTCAAATTAGCAATTAAAAAATCATTTCTTAAATGGATGGCGCTGAGCGTCATTCTTCTGATTGTGTTTATAGTTGTTTCTCCCTGGACGATTGTGATTTTGAGGCCGCAGGTGGATCAAAAAATCACTGAATTGATGCACCGGTCTAAGGGGCGCCAACTAGAATTTAATTCAGTTCATTTGGGCGTCGTTCAGCTCACCCAGGGCGGTCTGATTTTTAATCAAGTGCAAGCTCATGGAACTATTCGCTACCAATACCCTTATTTTCAACCGCGTCACTTTGCCGTTTATATTCCGATGATGCAAATTAATTTTAAATACGGCTTCAGCGGCGGTTTTCGTGTAAGTGTCCGCGTAACCGGTTTGGAAGTTAAGGGGGGCGCGGTTATCTCCGGTGTTGAAGAAAGTCAAAGAAGGCTGGAATCAATTTCCGATGTTAATTTTAAAACCGCCATTCATATCGGGATGTCACCTTGGAAATGGAAACGGCATGCCGTGAAATGGGCCCGACAATTTAAAAGTTGGGCGCTTGACGGGCAGCAGATGAAAAATATTGATTTAAGCGGCAACGCGAATTTTGCCGCGGATGGCGCCAGGATAAAGGTTTATTTTTATTCGCGCAAAGATCACCGCGGAGCCGCGTATCTTGAAGGAAACCCGGAAGATTTGCGCAGAATCGCGCAGGCCATTGAACCTAAATTTACAAATGAAGATATTGCGATTGCTTCCAGAAATTTGCTCAAAACGCCGGCTTTGCTCGATATCCGCACACGCGCCGAAAAAAAATCGGAAGAAATTTATAAGTCTGAGTTAGGAATCGGTGATGACGCAATCCGGCATATTTTTTGGAGCTATTGGCTGACGCAGAAATTCGGCGCGGATTTTGCTTTACGCGCCACGGATGCGCATGAAATTGGTGACTTTCAAAACACCGACGCGGAACATGAAAAGGACCGCCGCAATAACGCTTTAGGAATCGAATACGCCCAGCGCAAATTTTCCGAGGATGCAGTTGAAAAAATAATTTTCACGGATTCACGGATTCCCCGGATTCAAACGGCTTAGTTTTAAGGCGCTCCTTCCTATGATGAAATTTCTGCAAGCTTTTGTCCTGTTGCTCGCGGTTCTTTTGATCAGCGCCTTAATTGGGCTGATGATTCTTAAGCCTCAGTTTGATAAGGAACTGCAAAAACTTATTCATAAAACTGAGGGCCGCAATATTGAGATCAATTTCCTGGATTACGGAAAAGTCCGCCTTATTCAAAATAGGATTGTTCTGTCGGGTGTTCGTTTGAACGGAGTGACCCGGATTCAGCATCCTTATTTTGAGCCGCGTGAATTTGATCTTTCGATTAAACAAATCCGGTTGGGTTTGATGGGCATAACCGGAAAATCTTTCAAAATAGTAGCAGAAGTTTTAGGTATGGACGTAAAAGGCGGACGAATTTTGAATGAAGACAAAGAAGATCACGAAAGGCTTGAGTCTGTCACGGGCCTTGATTTTGAAACCGGCCTGGTGATCGAGGGTTCGCCTTTTTCCTGGAAGTCCCAGATTTTGGAAAGAGCGAAGTGGTTTAAAGCCTGGGCTTTTGATGACCGGCCGATTCAAGATTTAAAATTGCATGGCCGCGCGGTTTTCATCGTCGAAGATTGGCCGATTTCAATCCGTTTTCATTCGGCGGCGAACGCGGAAGGTTTTGTGCATCTTGAAGGCAACCCGGAAGATTTACGCGTTATCGCCGAAATGATCGAACCTAAATTCACGGATTCCGACTTGAATCTTGCCGCCAAAAACCTGCTCAAAACACCGCGGCTTTTGAGTATTCGCACGGCGGCCGAGATGCGGGCCGTTGCATTAAAAAAACGGGACCCGCAGGTTGCTTATGATGTTCCGCGGCATATTTTTTGGAGCTATTGGCTCACGAAAGCTTACGGCGCCGATTTTGCCCGCGAGGCTACGAATGCGCATGAAATCGGGGATGCGCTTAACTCAGAGGTGGAAAGCGAAAAGGACCGCCATCATAATGCCCTCGGAATTGAATACGCGAACCGTAAATTATCCGAAGCCGAAGTCGAAAAAATGATTTTCAAGGATCCGAGAGTTGTGCGCAAAAAAAAGATACTATCGAAAGCATCTTCAAGTCAAGTTCCGGAACAGAAACAACCCGCCGCGCGTTCTTCCGCTTTGTGAATTCAGACCTGTCTCCGCCCATCAAAAAAAATCCGGAGCCTCTCGCGGTTCCGCAACTTCAAACTTTATTTGTTCAGGCCGGTATTGATTTACGGGAATGGGAAATGTTTTGGACGGGCATTGAAGAGGGTTTTCAGGTCTTCCGTTTAACCGGAGCAGACGGCGTAAGTCTTCCAATGAAAGTGATGTCATTTCTTTCGGAGGATGAAAAAATTATTTTCCGTGCGTTTCAGGATTGGTTTGCGGCGTCAATGCGCAAAGTTTCGGACGCCGCGCGCGGTTATTATACTTTTGATGTTTTACAATACCAAATCGGCGACGCGCCATGGTCATGGAATGATTTCACGGCGCTCCTCACCGCGCATGCCAAAAAGCTTGCGGTGGGAGAAAGAAAATTGATTCAATTTGGCTCGCTTTGGGGTGTTTTGTATAAGCGCACAGAAGCAGAATTTGGTCGCGTGGAGTCGAAACTTCATCTCGATTTTTGCAAGCCCGCGCCCGAAGCTGTGGCGCGCTTTATCAAAAAGCAAAGTGCGAAAATTATAACCGCACCGCTTACGCTAATTGTTTTCCGGGACCTGAGCCGGACACCACTTTGCCCGAATCAGGCGGACTTTGAATTATTGACTGCCGTTCTTAGTTCCAAAGAGGGCAGCGCTGCGGGGGCAGGAAAACTTAATTATTGGCATCCCGCCTCGAAGCTATTGCTTCGCGTTTGATTGCATTCATAAATCAGGCGTAGTATATTTACACCCTTCTAGCGGTTCATAACAATCGAAATTGGTGTTCCAGTTTCAATTCGCTCACCGCTTAGCATTATTACCCAAAATTAAATGGAATAAGGCATACGAGACTGAACTTGAAGGAGTTATGGCGGTAGAAACGAACAAAAAAAGGTTAACGATCGGGCTGATCGGCGCGTTTACGCCCGAGCTTTTCAAAGGCGATTATTTTACGCAGCTTTTGATCGGTGTCACGAATGCCCTTGTGGGAACACAGCATGACTTTCGTCTTATTCTTGTGAAAGAAAGCGAATATCAAGACCCTGATTTTAAAATTTTAGACCGGCATAATCTCGACGGACTCATTTTAATCACCTGGCGTATCCACGACCGTTATATTGCGGAAGCTCTGGACGAAAAAAAAATTCCCGTGGTGGTGATTAATGATCCTACACCGGGCCTGCGTGCGAGCATTGTATATTGTGACAATAAAGAAAGCGTCCATCTCGCGATGCGGCATCTTCTTTCACGCGGTTACCGCAGAATCGGAATGCTTCACGCCCCGGATGACGCGTCGCTTGACGCGCGCCAGCGCTATGATTTGCTGCGCGAGCTCTTGGGCCAGTACCAGCTTACTTTCGACCCCGATCATTACCGCAAATGCGATTACTTTTTTGAAGAAGACGGTTATTTGAAAATGCTCGA
>JAYSWD010000035.1:0-7378 GCA_043718225.1 Candidatus Omnitrophota bacterium | reverse complement strand
TAACAAAAAAATAAAGAGGGAGAGTTGGCTCAAAAGGAATCGGAAATCAAAAAATTTGACGGACAACTTGCTCTGGTCAAAACCAACAAAGAATACGGAACTATTAAGCAGGAAATCGCCTCGTTGCAGGCCGACAACTCTCTGATCGAAGAATCGATTCTCAAACTCATGGACGCCGTTGAAGCCGCCACGCGTGAATTAAAAACAGAGAAAGCGCGTTTGGATCAAATCGCCAAAGAGTTTCAAGCCAAAGAGCAGCAATTGGCCGCTCAAGAAATCTCACTAAAAACAGAAACAGAAACTTTGAAAAAAGAACGCGAAGTTTTAGTTTCGGGATTGCCGCAAGCCATCGCATTGCAGTACAGCCAAATTTCCAATCACAAGCAGGGAATTGTCTTGGCCCCCATTCAAGCGGGTGTTTGCGGCGCCTGCAAATTGAGCTTACGCGCGCAAGTTATTAATGAAGTTCAAATGGGGCAAAAAGTCGTGACCTGCGATAATTGTTCCCGCATTCTTTATATCGAAGCTGTCTGATTTTTTTTGCTCTGAGCTTCGCTCAACCGCATCAGCTCTTCAAATAGTTTTACATGTAGTTTTAGTTCAATTACCGCTCCCAATTAAACCAAGTTCTTCGTCTTTCTTTTCTTATTCCTTTAAATTAATTTTCGAATCCGCTGTATTCATGCCGTTATGCGTTAGCCCAGGCTTCCTATCCCTTGTGGTCTGATTGCATCCTGCCTACTAGATACAACCCTCTTTAAATAAAATCCCAAAAAAAGTAAAAAAGTTTGACACCCTTATGGCCGATCTCTATACTGCAGTAGAAAAGTGGTAGAAAGTGGAGGGAAGTGGAGTGCTAATTAGAGTGAGTAACAAAAAAGCGGGACTAAATGTTCTACGGTGAGTACGAGCATGCCCTCGACGCCAAAAGCCGCGTCATCATCCCTGCCCGCTTTCGTGAGATTTTTAAAGAGCGCTATGTTGAACGTTTTTTTATCACGCGCGGTTTGGACCAGTGTTTGTTTCTCTTCACGGAAGAATCCTGGAAAAGCGTGGAAAAAAAATTCAGCGATATGCCTTTTACGCGCGGCGAATCGCGCAGTTTCAACCGTTTACTGTTTTCCGGCGCGACGGACGCGATTTGCGATAAGCAGGGCCGCATTTTGATTCCGGATTACTTAAAGACATTCGCGGAGATCAAAACCGAAGTCATGATTATCGGTGTTTCAAGTCGCATTGAAATTTGGGCCAAAGACAAGTGGCAGGACTTTTTGAAAAATAACAGCGGGCAGTTTGAAGAGCTCGGCGAAAAATTAATTCTGGACTCATCCCAATCATCCAACAACCCTAAGGAGGGTTAAAATGGCGACGCAAAATAGAATGATCGATGTTCTTAAATGTGAAGGGGACCTCAGCGCGATTGAGATGACCCGTATGAAAGGCCGTATGAATCGCCTTCTTAACCGTAATCATAAAAAATGGGTATTGGACTTAAGCTCAACTCAACGCGTTGAATTGGCCGGAATCGGAATTTTGGTTGACCGACTGCGCCATGTCCGCGAACACAAGGGCGACATTAAGATTTGTAACCTCCGTCCGGAAGTCGAAAAGACTTTGCGCATGATCGGGGTTGGAGCTTTGATCGAGTCTTATTCCTCAGAGGAAGAGGCGCTTCGCAGCTTTGCAGCATAAGCCGGTACTTTCCAAAGAAACGCTGCGTTATTTAGAGCTTCAGCCCGGAGCGGTCGTGTTGGATGGAACCCTTGGGGGCGGAGGACATGCGGAAGCGATTCTCGAGAAGATTGGGCCAAAAGGTACGTTGATTGGTTTAGACCAGGATGAAGAAGCGATTCAGCGCTGCCGGGAAAGGTTTAAGGGCCGGGAAAATATCCGGATCTGCCATTCGAACTACCGGAGAATAGACCAGGTGCTGAAAGAGCTACACTTTTCACAGCTTGATGCCGTTTTATTGGATATTGGAATCTCCTCCTTTCAGATTGACGAAGCGGAGCGGGGATTCAGCTTTCAGAAGGAAGGGCCGCTTGATATGCGTATGAACTCGACTGAAGGACCGACAGCCGCAGATTTGGTCAATGACCTGCCATCCAAGGAATTGGACAAAATCTTCTTTGAGTGGGGTGAAGAACGCCAGGCGCGTAAGATTACCCGTATTATTTGTGACCGACGTGCAAAAAAAAGATTTGAAACCACGCTTGATTTAGCCCAAAGCATTGAAAAAGCGATTCCCAGACAGGGCCGTTTACATCCTGCGACCCGCACTTTTCAAGGTTTGCGAATTGCTGTGAACGATGAATTGGGCGCGTTAGAAGATGGACTCAAGTTTGGATTTGAAAGTTTAACTTCGGGCGGGAAAATGGCGGTAATTAGTTTTCATTCTTTGGAAGACCGCCTTGTCAAAAATTATTTTCGTGATAAGATGCGCTCAAGAGAAGGAATGCTGATTAATAAAAAACCGATCACGCCCACTGTTGATGAAATTCGCGATAACCCGCGCTCACGCAGCGCAAAACTTCGAGTGATAGAAAAAAGATTATGAGAGGCACAGGCAGAATCATCCTCGGTATTTTCGGCGTATGTTCGCTCGTAATGATTTACGTGCACCTGCAAGTTGCCACTTTTCTCGCTTCCTACGAAATTGACCGTGCGGCTTCCAAAATTTATTCTTCGACCGAACAGCTCCGAAAATTAAAATTTGAAATGGAACAATATAAAGCCCCGCACCTTTTGGAAGGCCAGGTCCGCCAGTATGAAATGAAGCTGGCCATTCCGCGGATGGTTTACCGTATTCCGCATTCGTTCGATGAAATTCAAGCCAACTCCTCCGTCAATCTTCCGACTACCGCTCAAACAGCTGGCGCACCGCAGTTTTTGAGACAGGTGTTAAGCAGTTGGATTCAGGTTGCCCACGCCAAAAACGAGACCCCCGAAGCTTAAATGGTCTCGTCCTATTTGTTTTTGAGACGAGACACAGCCTTGAGATACGTTTTTAAATTGCTTTCAGCAATTTAAATTTTAAGGAAGGCTAGTATGAGCATGCGGATCGAATTGTCCGGAACGCGCCAGCGGATTCTTATTTTTTTTGTGGTGCTCGGATATGCCACGCTTCTTTTTCAGCTTCTAAACTTGATGTGGATTTACCGTGAAGCCCACCTTAAGCAGGCTTACCGACAGCACAACTTAACTCTGGATATTCCGCCGCTTCGCGGAATGATCCGCGACCGCAACGGAAAAGACCTCGTGTCCAATTTTAAAGTTCCTTCCATTTATGCTGTTCCTCGAATTTTGTTTGATGATGACCGCAAAAAAATCGCGGCCAAGGTTTCAAAAATTTTAGGCATCTCGCATAACGCGCTTGATTCGCGCCTGACCCGATCCAAATCATTTATATGGCTAAAACGAAAAGTTACCGCGGAACAGGCGCAGCAGATTAAAAAGATCGGGAATGGGGCTTTGGGTATTCTTGAGGAGTATCAGCGCGTTTACCCCTTTGGAGAGCTTTTGTCACAAGTCCTTGGTTTTACCAATGTCGATAGTGAGGGCATTGAAGGCATTGAACTGCATTTAGATCGTCATTTACGCGGTGTGCCTGGACACAAGAAAACCACCCGTGACGCGATGGGCCGGCAAATTAAAGCCTTTGAAAAGAGTTTCCTTCCCGCGCTTGACGGCCATAATATTTATCTAACAATCGACCAGCGTATTCAGTATTTAACCGAAAAAGCTTTGGATGAAGTTTACCGGAAATGGCGGGCAAAAGCGGCGACCGCCATTGTTATGGATCCTCAGACCGGCGCCATTCTGGCGATCGTGAGCAGACCGACCTATGACCCGAATAAAGTCAAAACTTCAAACGCGGCGAATCGCCGTAACCGCGGCATCACGGATATGTATGAGCCCGGGTCCATTTTTAAACTTGTGACGATCAGCGGCGCTTTGGACCTAGGCTATATTACTCCTCAATCTGTTTTTTTCTGCAATAACGGAAAAATGAACTATGGCGGCGGAAGAATTTTGCATGACGTTCATCCTTACGGAAATTTAAACGTAACAGATATCATGGTTAAATCGAGCAATATTGGTACGGTTAAAATCGGCATGAAAATGAAGCCCGAAGAAATAGACCATTACATTTCCGCTTTTGGTTTTGGAAAAGCGACAGGGATTGACTTTCCGGGAGAAGCCCGGGGGTTCGTGCGTCATTCCAAAGATTGGTCGAAGACGTCTCGTTATAACATTCCGATCGGACACGAAGTGCTAGTGACACCACTGCAAATGATCAGGTTGTTGGCCGCGATCGCAAACGGGGGCAACCTGGTGAAACCTTATTTGATTGAAAAGGTTGAAGACCAGGCGGGTGTTGTGATTATGCAAAATAAAGCCAAAGCTCCGGTACGCGTCATTCAACAGAAAACAGCGGATGAAGTTCGGAAGATGCTTGTTGAAGTCGTAGAACGGGGAACTGGAAAAACCGCGAAAATTGAAGGTTTTCAGGTGGGTGGCAAAACAGGAACGGCTCAGAAGGTTGTTGGTAGAACCTATTCACACGACAAGTATATGTCTTCTTTTATGGGTTTTGCGCCTGCCGAAAAACCGCGTTACACGATGTTGGTTGTCCTCGATGAACCGCATCCGCTCCACTATGGCGGCACCGTCGCCGCGCCGGCTTTCAAGGAAGTCATGGAATCGGTGCTGCGATTGGACGGCTTTGAAATTCCAGTAAGAAAAGGGGATACGCCAGTGGTACCCATCAACGAAGAAGAGTTAAAGGATATGGTCCCTCAGGACTAAACCGCGGTTCTCATTCGGGATAACTTTTCTACGGATTCCGCAAATTTTTCAAATACCCGCAGTTTGGGATAAAGTTCATGCGCTTCAGGAAAACCTCCGGGACAAGTGACATTGATTTCAAGCAGTAGTCCATCCAATAGATCAATCCCGACGAAATGAAGATTTTTTCGTTTTATCCAGGGAGCAATTCGGGCAAGGGTTCTTTTTTCCCGCGCTGATAAATCAGTCTGCTGATGAGTCGCGCCCTGGCTTAGGTTGCCGCGGAAATCTCCTGGCGCGAACCGTCGTTCATAAGCCGCTAAAAACCGGCCTTCCAAGAGAAAAATCCGTTTATCCGCTTTGATATGAGTTTTGGAAATAAATTCCTGCGCCATAATGGGAAGCTGCCCGCGCAAGGAAAGCGCTTGGATTTGTTTAATCTTTTCTTTTTCGGAAAGTGTTGATTTTAAAATCGAAATCCCGCGACCGCCGCGCTCATCCAAAGGCTTTAAAATCAAATCCCGTTTCAGTTTTTTTTGAAACTCCAAAATATTGTCCGGTGTTCTTGAAACAACTGTCTTCGGCATGAGGCCGGAAAATTCAAGCGTAGAAAGTTTTTCATTAGTGTCCCGCAGCGCGCGGGGGTCATTCAAAATCAGCGTATCACGCGCGGCCAATTCCAATAAATAAGTCATATAAATATAGGACATATTAAAAGGCGGTTCTTTACGAACTAGCACGGCATCAAATTTTTTAAGGCGGGTTGTATAAACCTTGCCGGTTTTAAATTTCATCGAATTTGAGAGGGGCCGAATGCCACGGTAATGAACTTTGACCGAAGCGTCATTAATGAATAAATCCGGAACGTCCGCAAAAAAGCAAGTATGGCCGCGCTTTGTAAACGCGCGGATCATTGCCAAAGAGCTGTCATAAGAAACATTGAGCCGGTTAAGCGGATCTAAAATTAAAAGAATTTTCATACAACCATTAAGTTTTCGCTAAAATACAGCGCGTTAATTTTTAATGCCAGTTGAGCCGGTAGGCTCAGCGGCCAAATATGATAGGCACATGCAGAATCATTTGCAAGTTGAGCCCACGCCTTTAAAAAGTGAAAAGGATTTAGCCAATTATTTTTCAGCCCATGCCAAGCCTGAGTGCATGCACCGTATCGGCCTTGAAGCCGAGTTTTTACTGGTCAATCGCAAAACGGGCGAGGCCGCGCGTTATGCCGGGCGTGACGGGGTCGAAAACGTTCTTTTAGCCCTCGCGGGAATGCATTTCTACCACCCGATCAAGCAAAATGATCATGTGATTGCGCTTCAGCGCAAAGACCTTGCTGTTTCACTTGAGCCCGGCGGCCAGATCGAACTAAGCGCTCCGCCCGTTTCGACCGCCTTTCAAGTTGAGGAGCAGGTAAAGCTTTTTACGGCGCAGTTGAAAAGCATCGAAAAAAAGTTTCCGAATCTGATGTTCCTCAGCACGGGCATCCAGCCCTTCAGCGCTTTGAATAAAATCGAATGGACTCCCAAAGAACGCTACAAAATTATGCGCCGCCGTTTGCCCGAACACGGAGAGTTGTCACAATGGATGATGAAAATGACCGCTACGAACCAGGTGAATTTTGATTATTCCGACGAAGAAGACGCGGCGCAGAAAATGAAAGTCGCTTTGCTTGCGACACCTGTCGCAGCGGCCATTTTCGCGAACTCCTGTTTTTCAGAAGGCCGTTTAAACGGTTTCCGGACTTTTCGTATGGAGATTTGGCGTAACACGGACCGGACCCGTTCCGGCTATCTAACACAATTTTTAAATAGCACTTTTTTTTTCAAAGACTATCTAAACTACGCCTTAGACGTGCCGCTGCTTTTCATCATCCGTAACAAGAAATATCTGGAAGTGAAAGGCATGACTTTTCGTCAGTTTATTCGGCGGGGTTATGACAGGGAAAAGGCGACGCTGGCTGATTTTGAACTCCACCTGACGGTTCTTTTTCCCGATGTGCGCTTGAAGCAGTATTTAGAGATTCGCTGTGTGGATGCACAAAGCCCGGGCCGCATGACCGCCGTCACCGCGTTTTGGAAAGGCCTGATTTATTCAAAGTCCGCTCGCGCCGCGGTGTCGAAACTTTTTAAGCGGGTTTCAGAATCTGATTTGCAATCAGCCTACGCGGCATTGCCGACACTGGGATTGCAGGCTGATTTGGCGGGAAGGCGGCTTTTGCACTGGGCGCGCGACTTGACCGGTATTGCTTTCGCGGGTTTATCCGAGCAAACCACAGCGTTTGAGAAGCGCAATGAAAGTGTTTTTTTGGAACCGCTGTTCGCGGATCTTGAAAAGGGACGCTCGCCGGCTAATATTGTTTTAGATGGAATGGAGCGCGTTTCGATTCAAAAACGCAAAAATCACTTTTGGTTATTGAATCTCCTTCGTATATAATACGCGCTCTTTGACCGCTGATCATCGGGGTATAGCGAAGCTTGGTATCGCGCTGCGTTCGGGACGCAGAGGCCGCAGGTTCAAATCCTGCTACCCCGAAATTTTTCCGCATAAATCAAAATGCTCCCTCTTCAAAATTCAGACAGTCCTCGGC
>JAYSWD010000034.1:0-24947 GCA_043718225.1 Candidatus Omnitrophota bacterium | reverse complement strand
TAGCAATTCCGCCAGTTTTGAAAGGCTAATCCCCTGATCGTTAGGGACACGATCGGAAGACAAATATCCAGAGTAAGTGACATCCACACCCTTCTTTGTTTTCAGCACGCTAAACCGCATTTCGGAGCGGGCCGCTGCCACACGGACTTCAAAAGAATCGAGCCAGCCCGTAACTTTAGCGAAATTTCCCGCAATACCATGCCGATTCCAGCTCTTTCCTCGAAATGCCACGTTTCCCCTGTCCTTCCCAAAAAGTCGAACATGGACAGTATCAACCCAATTAGTTCGCGCCTCATTTGCAATTTTAATGCTGAATGAGGTCCCCTTCTTGGTACGAAAGGTTAGAATATATTCGGGGTTTTTTATTTTTATATTTTTTACAATAGAAAGAATTAAAGGATTCACTTTTTGTAAAAATTGAAACAACAAAAGATCCTTGCCGCCCATACGCTCAATATCATCAGCATTCAAAACAACCCGCGCTTCGGAGCGAGATAAACTCTTGTTAACGTACTCAATAAGAGTTCCTACTCGGATAAAATTTTTCACGTCTTCATCCGGAATTTCAATTCCGAACTCTTCTTGAACAGCTATAGTAATTTGAATCATATCCACAGAATCGGCGCCCAATTCTTCCGAAAATCGAGCCCCCACTGCTACCTGTTCGGGCGCAACTCTGAGATGCGCAGCAAGAATATCTTTTATCTTTGCTTCTACATCAGAGGGAACAGGCTTAAGGCGCGATTCGGAGCGGGCTTTTATTTCGTCCAATGTTTCAATTTCAAAAAAATTAAAACCGGCGAATAGCCCCCCCCAAGACGATTTAAGTTTAAGCAAGGCTTTTTTATTCTCGGCGCTTGATGCGATGAGAGTCATTTTGTTTTTGGTGGGATCAAACATAAATCCGTTAACAGCAATGCCCGTGGTGCTGACTTGATATGGCATTTCTTCACCAAGACCATAAACCTCCCGATTAAAAACCAAATCGCCAATTTTTACATATTCGTCCGTAATGTATAAATTAGCCCACTTTTTGTGATCACTCATTCCAGGCTGAGCTCTCGTACCGCCAAAACCCACAACGACTGTACCGCTGTTAGTTCTGCCAATCGTCACACGATTCGTTGTGAAATTCTCGGTGCTAACATGATCTTCATCTCCCAACGCAACACCGATCAAACGATTTTCCTGGGAAGCATCTTCAAATATCGTTTTTGTTCCTGATGAAATATATCCTCGACCATTTCGCTTCTCTCTAAACTCATATGTGTCGTTAGATTGAGCTGCCGCTTTTAACGCTAATAATTCTTCATGGAAAGCTTTAAATTCGCGCGTGTTTCCCCAGGTCCAAACCGTAGCATTACCAACCTTAAAACTCCGCGCTTCGGAGCGGGGGCCTCTACCTGTTTTCTTTGGAAAAGAAGCGGAAGTGCCCGCGCCTAAACTGGCGGCTGGCGTCAAAATCCCATCAAGTATGATCGTGTCCGGATTTTCTGTTGTCGTGACAGAAAAATATTTTTGCCCCACGATTGAATCGGGCGCACGATGATTTTTTATCGTAATGAAAACCCTTGTTCCGGAAAAAACCTCGCTCTTCCTCCCCTGCAGTTCTGCGGCGTCTAATGCCTGTAAATAATCGCGGAGGGCATCGGTAAACTGCGCTGCATTTTTACCGAGAAAAAACGCATTGTCCTCCGAAAGGATCTCTACGCGAGCAGGCATCTCCGCTTTGAATGCAGTCGACCGCGCTTCGGAGCGGGGCCGCGCGCGGGAAGTATCAGGAAATTCGAACGACTCAGCTGCGAAATGAGCCGCGATCTTTTGCCGTTCAAGCAGATCGGGTGTTTTGGGCGGACTCGGCTCGCCGTTTTCGATAATTTTTGCAAGTGTAAATGTGTTGGTACCATGATCAAATTTAGCAAAAAACTTCCCCATCCATGTAAACGGATACTCGGCACTATCAAAATTGTCGGATAACTCAAAGGTGTGTTTTGCTCCTGTTTTCAGTAACGGAATTTCGCTCTGTTGTTTCAAAAATTCAGCTAATTTTTTAGTCACAATAGCTTCAACTAGAATATCTTCAGGGGAGTGAGGTAACTGAGCCTGTTTCATAATGAAAATTTCCGCCTTATTGGCGGAAGGCACTCGATGCTCAGAACGATTTTTTGACGATTGGATTTTATGGCGAGCAGGAAATTGAGAGATTGGACCAGATTCAACCGTAATCCCACCAACTTGACCAGTTCTTGTGGGGCTTAAACTTGGAGCAGAAACATTACTCCGCGAAGGCGAAGAGGCGTTGGCCCAGCGTCTCGATACAACGTCAGGAGCTCCCGGTTCGGGTTGAGCCGCGGCGGCAGCAATAGGGGCAAAATCAGCCAATTCCGGTGAGCCGAAAAACAAGTCTAAAGGAGAAGGCGCATCAGAGGTAGACGCAGCGATATTGCTGCCACTATTTTGCTTAGCCGCAGCTCGTTCTTTGGCAAACCACATCATGACATTCATATAGTCATTGCGGCCTTCGGTATCAACGGTAGTGATCTTCGGCGTCATCAAAGCGTAACTATAACCGCGTTCTTCAAAATATTTCGCGAAAGGCTCGGAGTGAAACCCGCCGGTGATTACGGCGACTTTGTCGGTATCAGTTTCCTTCAAACGTTCTTCGATGCGTGAAAGCATTTTTCCGTCGCGAATGCGCGCGCCACGGTAAAAGTTAATGGCCTTTTCGTACAGCGCATCCAAGTCTGCCGCGTTATTGAATGTAACTTCTTTCGCGCGCGCGCTGCCGTTCAATGCTTTGAGCCTGCTAACAAGCTGTGAGGGTTTAAGCTCGGGCCGTAAAGAAATTTTATCGAATTCATCCGGCAGCAATTCCAACGCAAAAGCTTTCTGCAGCAAACGGTAATCCTTAAGAACGGCGACAAGCCCCTTAGCGGCTTTCTTTTCGGCAAGTTTATCCGCAATCGCGTCTTCCATGCGGGCAATTTCCTGAACCAAAGCGTCGGTTTTGATTTCGCTTTTCAGCATCAGCATTCCACAGAAAGAAGTCACGGATGAAAAGCGGGCATAATTAAAATTGGCGGGGAGCGCTTTCACAAGATTTTCAAAAAGAATCGAAGTATCCGGGTCAGGAAGCTTGGCGCTGAGGTCTTTAAGGTCGAGCATATTTTTGACTTCGTCAAAAAGAGTGACGGGTGACCGGTGACTAGTGACTCGAGATTGCTTCGCTGCGCTCGCAATGACAGAGGAGGACGCGGGGATGACAGAAGAGGAAACGCGCTCCGAACCGTGGCCTGTGGCTCGTGGTCCGTGGCTTGCGGTATAAGGTTTAATCGCTACCAGAAAATCTTTTTTCTGCTGGTCAAACTGAGCCACATCGATTTTCTTTTCCAGTTTTTCAATCGTAAAAACGCGGGTGAGCATGGGCCAGAGCAGCTGCCAAGCAGGGTCGGTAAGGTCGATTTCTGAGTATTTCTTTGCGGCGATTTTAAGCTGCTGCAAATACGCGTCAAATGGAACAGCGCCGGCTTCTTTTCTTTCGACTTGCTTTAAGAAAGAACGAAGATTAGCGCCGAGATAAATCGCGGAAAGTCTTTCAATGCCTTGATCGAGATTATCGAGAAACTGTTTGCTTGCGGCGCGCGCGCGAATCACTGCGGCAAAATCCTGAAGGTTTTGATTATATGCGGCTTCATCTTCGATTCCAAATCCCTGCGCTTTTTCCTTGGATTCGAGCAGATAAATTTCGGAACCTTTCAGGATTGCCTTGCGCGTAAGCAAATCGACCACGCGCATTGTTTTCGCATGGTCTTCGGGAAAGAAATTGATGATATCGGGATTAAGCGTACCGGAACTGCCTTCAACTAAAACCGTTTTTACGCCATAATTTTCTTCAAGGTTTTTAAGCAATAAATTAATATTTTGCTGAGCTTGATAATGGCCGTGCGCAGTTTGAATATGAAAAATGGTTTTGTCCCGGCCCGGCTGGAGTTTTTCGATTGTCCCAATTGAACCCGGAACTTTTAGAGCCATGGCCCGGTTAAGATTAACCGAGACAGGCAAAGATACTTCCGAAACAGAATTTGAAAAAGAAGGCGCCGCAACTGCGACTTGTGTAAATCCGACGCAAAATGCAGTGAAAACTGCGATTGACGCGCGAACTCTTTTGCTTTTCAACTCAATCATTTATATCCCCGTCTGCATTTTAAAAAAGAAAGCGCGCATAATGGTGAATCGATTTTAATGTAGGAAGTGTAGCAGACGACTTTTCAGGTTGCAAGCCAACTCAGGTGTTTTTTTTTCATCCTAACACGTTAAAGATGAAGGGCTTGTGAATCACTGCAGTAGAACTTTTGCTCTAATAAGTTAACTAATGATAAAAGACTTTATATTCTTTTATTGGAAACCCCCACCTAACCGCGCAGGTTGAACCTACGCGGTTAGTTGGGGCAATACAGATTTAAGCTATTCGTTAAAGCCCTTCCCCACTATAATTTGCGGATGCAAACCTCGGTTCAATCAAACCAAATCCATCCGCTCGCCATCATTGGTAAAAATGTCATGATCGGCAATGGTAACGAAATCGGCCCTAATACCATTATTGCTAGCGGTGTCAAAATCGGGTCCAATAATAAGATTTTACACGGCGCCACACTTTGTCATGGCACTGAAATCGGCGATGGAAATATCATTCACATGCATGCCGTTATTGGCCATGAGCCTCAAGATCTTAAATTTAAAAATGAGCCGACTTTTACAAAAATCGGAAACAAGAACGTCATTCGCGAGTTTGTCAGCATTCACCGCGGCACCGAGCCGGGAACGGCCACCGTCATCGGAAATGAAAATTACATCATGGCTTATTGCCATATCGCGCATAATTGCGTCTTGGGAAGCAACATTATTATGGTCAATCAATCTTCTCTCACCGGCCATTGTATTGTTGAAGACAAAGCCTTTCTTTCGGGCATGACGGGATTTCATCAATTTTCCCGCATCGGAACACTCGCCATGGTCTCGGCATTGTCGGCCTTTAATAAAGATATTCCGCCGTATGTCATGTGCGGCGGCCGTCCGGGAATCGCGCAAGGTTTAAATGTAGTTGGTATGCGGCGCGCAGGCATCAACCTCGAAACACGCACGGAAATCAAACGCGCGTTTAAATTACTGTATCGATCGGGACTCAATGTCACTCAGGCCCTGGAACAAATTAAAAAAGAATGCAAAAGCCCCGAGGCAAAACATTTCGTGAAATTTATCGAAGAATCCAAACGCGGAATTATCCGAGGGCAGACAAGAGACCACCAACTACAGACCACAGACCAAAAGGAAGAAGAAGCCGAGATTCTTTAACCCCAAACCGTCTCAACTCCCGGGGAAGCGTTCCGCAACCCCGGGAGTTTTTTATTAAAAATCCAGGCGTTCAATCAGGCGAGCTTCACGAGCCAATCTTGAACAGCGCGAAGTTGAGCATAAGCGAAACGAGCTCCGTTAAAAGCCTCCCCCTCTAGATTCCGCGACGAATTTAAGAAAAAGATTTGCGAATGCGAGTTTTGTGCCGTCAGGACACAACTGTTTGAGCAGGCGAAAAGCTTTTTCTTAAATTGAAAAAAGCTAGACTTTACCGAGGACAAGAATCGAATTCTTTCCACCGAATCCGAAAGAGTTCTTCATAACCCTTCTAATTTTCGCGGGACGAGCGGTATGCGGAACATAATCTAAATCACATTCAGGATCTTTCGAAGAATAATTGCGCGTCGGCGGAATCACCTGTTTATCCATCGCGAGAATCGTTGCGATCGTTTCAACCGCGCCGGCGGCTCCAATTAAATGCCCGATCATCGACTTCGTCGAACTCATCGGAATTTTATAAGCTTGTTCGCCAAAAACTTTTTTGATGATAAGCGTTTCGGTTTTGTCATTCAGAGGCGTGGAAGTTCCATGCGCGTTGATATAATCAATTTCATCCAATTCGGTACGCGCGGTATCCAAAGCCATGCGCATCGCTCGCGCGGCCTGCTTCCCTTCAGGGTCCGGCGCCACCATATGGTAAGCATCGCAAGTCATTCCGGCGCCCAAAACTTCGGCGTAAATATGAGCGCCGCGGGCTTTTGCATTTTCATATTCTTCGAGGACAAACATTCCCGCGCCTTCGCCCAAAACAAATCCGTCGCGATCCAAACTGAAAGGACGCGACGCGGTTTCGGGACTTTCATTGCGCGTTGACATCGCGCGGGCGACGCAAAAAGCGGCTAAAATTCCGGGATAAATCGAAGCTTCCGCGCCGCCCATCAGAACCGCGTCCAATTTTCCTGAGCGAATCGATTCGAAGGCATAGCCCATCGCGTCCGACGCGGAAGAGCAAGCGGTTGAAATCGAGAAACTGGGGCCGGTCAATCCGAGTTCAATCGAAACATTACCGGCGCAGGCATCGGGAAAACCCGCCAGCGCGGTAAACGGATTAATGCGCATCGGACCTTTATTCATCAATGTCGTATGCTGATCGAGAATGTAGCCATGGCCCGCCATCGCGGTTCCGATAACAACACCGGCCCGTTCGGGGCCCATCTTTTGAAAATCAATGCCGGAATCCTGCACTGCCATTTTGGAAGCGGCAACCGCAAATTGAGAAGTGCGGTCCATGCGTTTCATTTGCTTCACATGCAGATAAGCGGCAGGATCGAAGTTTTTAATTTCGCCGGCGAAACGGGTAGTGAATTCGGTGGTATCAAACGCAGTGATTAAAGAAATGCCATTCTTGCCGTTAGCAAGGCCGTCCCAAAAAGCTTCTTTGCCAATTCCTAAAGAAGAAAGGACGCCGAGTCCTGTTACCACGACTCGGCGTCCGCCTTGAGAATTCATAATATGGGTTGAATTGTCATTGCTAAGGAACGAAGCGACTGCGGCAATCTAGATTGCTTCGCCTTCGGCTCGCAATGACAGAACGCAAAAATTTGCACTTGAACCTTCACGGTTGGGCGAAGCCCAGAGTAAATATCAACACTGCACGGTTGGGCGAAGCCCAGAGCAAAATATTATTTGAGCGCGAGACTGATTTTGCGGCCTTCTTTATCAACGTTCAATACGGTGCAGGAAATTTCCTGACCGGTTTTGAAACGCGACTCAACGTCCGCTTGAACCTTTGCGTCTGTTATTTCGGAAATGTGGACAAGGCCTTCGAGGCCGTTTTCAAGCTCCACAAACATGCCGAAATTGACAACACGCGAAACTTTTCCGTTAATCTGATTTCCGGCGAGCAAATCCTTCGTCAAATCGTTCCAAGGATCGATCGACATTTGCTTGAGGCCGAGAGAGATTTTCTGAGCCTCGGTATCCACAGTCAGAACCATCAGCTCAAGCTCATCACTCTTCTTAAGAAAATCCGCTGCCTTTTGAATTTTTTGTGTCCAGGACATGTCGGAAACATGCAGGAGGCCGTCGATGCCGTCTTCAAGTTCGATGAAAGCGCCGTAATCCACGAGGTTACGGACTTTGCCTTTGACGCGGTCGCCGACATTATATTTCTCGGCCGCTTTTTTCCAGGGATTTTCCTGGGTCTGTTTGGCGCCCAAAGAAATCTTACGATTGTCTTTATCGAGGCTGAGTATCACGACATCAAGCATATCGCCCACTTTGAGGATTTCGCTCGGATGCGCGACGCGCTTGGTCCAGCTAAGTTCACTGATATGCACAAGGCCTTCAATGCCGGGTTCGAGTTCAACAAACGCGCCGTAAGGCAGAATGTTCACGACGCGGCCATGCACCTGGTTGCCGATCGAATATTTGTCGTCAACCAAAACCCAAGGATCTTTGGATTTTTGTTTGAGGCCGAGAGAAACTTTATTCTTCTCGCGGTCAACGCCGATGACGATAACTTCGATTTCTTCACCGACTTTAACCATTTCAGAAGGATGTGAAATGCGTCCCCAGCACATATCCGTGATGTGAAGCAATCCGTCAATATCGCCCAAGTCCACGAACACACCGAAGTCGGTGATATTTTTCGCTTTGCCCGTGACGACGTCGTTTACATTCAGCTTACTGAGACGTTCGGAGCGCAGCACATGGCGTTCTTTTTCGAGAAAGTCTTTGCGCGAAACAACGATGTTTTTGCGTTTATGATTAATTTTAACGATAACAAATTTGCTGCGGAGACCGAGCAATGCATCGACATTGCGGACAGGCTTCACATCCAGCAATGAGGCCGGCAAGAAAGCGTCCATGCCCACATCAACCATAAGTCCGCCGCGCACTTTGCGGGTAATACGGCCGTCAACGATTGTGCCTTCCTGCGCTGTGGAAAGAATTTCATTCCAGGTGCGCTGGCGGTCTGCCTTGCGCTTGGAGACAACGGATAAACCATTTTTGTCATCAAAAGATTCGAACAGAACTTCTACTTCAGCGCCGATCACCGCGTCGGTCGGAACTGCGAATTCATTAATATCTAAAAGGCCTTCGGCTTTGTATCCGATATCAACCATGACTTGGTTGTTTTTAATGGCGACAATTGTGCCTTTAACGAGAGTTCCCTCGGCAAGACTGGAAGTGGATTTTTCAAAAAGTTCCGCGAAAGTTAAAGTAGCTGGTGACATGTGAATTGGTTTCTCCTGTTGCAGAGTTTCGTCCAAGGCGGACTAGACCCTAAGAACCCGGACCATCCGGATTCCAAATCATTAAAAAATACAAAACCTGCGGCTTTGTGTGAGCGAGGATTATATGAGAAACCGCTTGCTGAGCAAGCGTTTTCTCAGCGCGCTGTAGAGGAGAGGAGCTTTTTACGAAGATTTGATGTTTGCCAAAGGAAACTTGTAAGCTTTTGGTGTTTCTCCGCCTTTAAAGCCGATTCAAATTGCTTCAAGTTGTTCTTAAATGATCGAAGCGCTTCAAGCACTGCTTTCTTATTCTGAGAGAAAATAGGAATCCAAATTTCAGGATTTCCTTCCGCTAGCCGGGTCATATCCCTAAATCCGGATGCCGCTATTTTAAGGGCGTCAGTTGAGGGCGTTTTTATCAAGCATGCCGCCAAAAGATGAGGTAAATGACTTATTTCAGCCACAAAGCGGTCGTGCATCTGAGCTTTCATAAAAATAACTTTCATTCCCATTTTTTTCCAAAAACTCTGGATGGCTTTTTGGTCCACAGACTTTGCACCGTCTGTTGTAACAATAACAAGACCATGATCATAAAGATCAGCCCGTGCGCTTTGAGGTCCCTTTAAATGCGAACCAACCATGGGGTGAGAACCAACAAAGCGGACAAACTTCCATTTACGGCGGGAATAAAAATTACAAATTTCTGATTTAGTGCTGCCTACATCTGTCACTAAGACAGAGCGCGTGGCATTTTTTTCAATTTCTTGTAATTGCTTTATAGTGATGTCAACGGGCGCAGCAAGTACGATCATATCCACCTTGGGTAATGCTGCTTTTATATCGATGTGCCGGTTAAATGACCCAAACTCTTCATGAATAGTTCGAGTTGAATTTGAATGCCGGGAAGTTATATGAATAGCAAAGGGCAGTTTTTTTTTCTTAAGAGCCGCTGCAAGTGATCCCCCCATCAATCCCATTCCGGCGATAAGAATATTTTTTTTCAAGACTTAAGGCTCAGAATTTTGATAAGGCGTTTGATAAAAAGGCGGTTTTGCTTGGGTAGGCCGATCGTCACGCGCACCCAATCGTCGAAACCGTAAGCATCCATGGCGCGGATAATGATTCCCTTCTTGAGGAAGGCTTTGCAAACTTCACGCCCGTTGCGGCCGACATTGACCAGAATAAAATTCGCCTGTGTCGGCAAATATTCCAGTCCAAATTTTTCGAATGTATGTGTCAAAAACTGACGCCCCAGAAACGTCACTTCCCGGGTTTTTTTACGGAAGGCCTTATCGCGGATCGCCCCCACAGCCGCAGCCTGCGCAACCATATTAACATTGAAAGGCTGACGGATTTTATGAAGATAACTGATCATTTTTTTTGAGGCACAGGCGTAACCGATGCGCAGGCCCGCAAGGCCGTAGGCTTTTGAGAAGGTCCTAAAAAGCAAAACATTTTCATAGCCATCACGCACTAATTTTAAAATATCCGGAAAATCTTTCGCGTCCACGAAATCAAAATAGGCTTCATCAAAGCAAACCACAACACGGTTGGGAACCCGCTTTAAAAAGCGTTCGACTTCGCGGGCGTGCACATAGGTTCCCGTAGGATTGTTGGGATTGGCGATAAAAATAACTTTTGTCCTTGGCGTGACCGCTTCCGCGAGAGCTTTAAGGTCATAACGGTAATCCGCGGTCATCGGCACGCTGACATATTTTCCGCCCGCCGCTTGAGTTAAAATCGGATAAACCAGAAATGAACTTTCGGACGAAATGACCTCGTCGCCTTCCGAAAGAAAACCGCGGCCGACCATTTCAATGATTTCATTGGAACCGTTACCGAAAATAATCTGTTCGGGCGGAAGTTTTAATTCACCGGAAAGCGCGTGCAAAACCTCATGACAACCGCCCTCGGGATAAAGAAAACAATCCTTTAAGATTTTTTTCATTTCTTTCATCGCAAGCGGAGAAACACCGAGCGGATTTTCATTGGAGGCAAGCTTTGTGATATGTCTCAAACCAAGCTCGCGCTGCACCTCTTTGATCGGCTTGCCCGGCTCGTAGGGATGGATAGCTTCAATATTTTTTTTATAAGAAGGCTGGTTCGACATGGCTTACCTGCATTACGCTGCTGAGTTCCGTCTCGGCGAAGCGGCCCGCGAGCCGGAGCTTCTTTCGGACGCTGTGGACGATTTTGCCCCCCTCGCTGCTCGTTCCGAGCGACCAGCTGAGGACGATCTTGATCCCCTCGCCTCCGCGCCTCCGGCGCAACCGGCTGAGGGAAATGAACCTAAAATTTTGATGAAGCGTGCGTGTTTTTCAACTTCAGCCAGCATGCGCTGAATACGCGTATTTTGAATATGCCCTTCGAAATCAATAAAGAAATAATATTCCCAAGCTTTTTTCTTGGACGGGCGTGATTCAATTTTGCTCATATTGACGCGATACTTCATAAACGGCGCAATCATTTCATGCAATGCTCCGACTTTGTCTTTCACCGAAACTAAAATCGAAGTCTTATCATCGCCCGTTTGGCCCGCGATATTTTTGCAAATCACCAAAAAGCGCGTCACATTTTCGGAAAAATCCTGAATCCCCTTCGCGAGCACCGGCAGGCCGTAAAGTTTGGCCGCAAGCGAAGAACCGATGGCGGCCGAGCCTTTTTCTGCTTTCACTCTTTGCGCGGCCGCGGCGGAAGACGCTGTCGGAATTAATTCAACGCCGTGCAAATTTCTTTCAAGCCACAGCCGGCATTGGCTGAATACTTCGGATTTAGAATAAACTTTTTTGATTTTTTTTATGGGCGATCTGGACATGAGCTGATGCGAAATGCCGAAATAAATTTCAGAACAAATTTTGAGGTCCGAATCAATCAGCAGATCAAGCGCATGCGTGACTGCGCCGTCGATTGAATTTTCGATCGGGATCACGCCGTAATCCGAAAGCCCCTGCTCCACATCGCGGAATACTTCGCGGAATGTCGCGGCGGGGGTGTAAGTCACGCTCGCGCCGAATTTAGAAAGCGAAGCGAGATGCGTATAAGTCGCCTCGGGCCCGAGATAGGAAATTTGAACCGGTTTTTCGAGAGCAATCGCGGCCGACATAATCTCGCGGTAAATCGCTTTCAACGCGGTTTCAGACAAAAGACTTTTCGCGGCACGTTTTTCAAGCGCGCTAAAAATCTGCTTTTCACGCGACGGAGAATAGACGGGGCTGCCGTTACGCGACTTTTCATGGCCGATCGCGAGGACATGGCGCATGCGCTGATCTAGAAGATCGATAATCCTCGAATCAATCAGGTCGATTTGCCGGCGAATTGTCTGTAGTTTTTTTTTCATAATTTCATGGGATGCTGAAAAAGGTCATCCACGGCGTTACAAGCTTCGCTTCCTTGTGCGACGTATTACAGAATACACCTCCGCGGGCGCTCGCTTGTGCCTTGTGGCTGAGCCTTTTTGAGCATCCTTCAATATTTTTTATATCACTATCCCTGCGGCGGCGCTGATTGCACATCTGGTGTCTCTGCTTGCGGAGGCTGTTCGGTTTGAAAATTCACCTTAGTGCTGACAGATTCGATTTCGCCGGTGATTTCATGGAGCAAGCGTTCACGCTCTTTTTTTTCGGCAACGTAATCAATGGCTTTGGCTGCTTCAACGGCCGGATCGACTGTTTCGCCGGGAGCGACCTCGACGACTTTCGCGGTCGAAAGCAACTCTTCTTTTTTCACCGATTTGGAAACAAGCTCGCGGATTTCATCAATGTTCGGTAAATCCGTCAGGTCATTCAAGCCAAAGTGTTCGAGAAACTTATCAGTTGTCCCATAAAGAAAAGGGCGTCCCGGAACTTCTTTTTTACCGACGATTTTGACGAATTCTTTTTCCGTTAATGTCGCGATTACACCGCTCGTATCCACTCCGCGTAGTTCTTCAATTTCCGCGCGTGTCAGCGGCTGTTTGTAAGCAAGAATGGCAAGTGTTTCCAAAGCGGAATGGGACGCCTGCTTTGCTTTTTTCTGAAGCTCAATTTTGAAAATCCAGGGAGCAAATTCTTTTTTAGTCGCGATCTCGTAGCCGCCCGCGACTTCCACCAATTCAAAAGGACGGTTTGTCGTTTGATAATCCGCCTGAATTTGCTCAGCGTATTCTTTAATCTGCCCCGGAGTCAGCGACTTGGCGACTTTGCGGATTTCCGCGGCTGTAATCGGTTTGGACGAGGCGAAGATTAAAGCTTCAATGACTTGCTTCGCCTTAGTCGGATCCTGCAAATCAGCTTCGGATAATTGCTGCGATTGCACGCCGGTTTGGCGCTCCGTTTCAAGCTGCTCACTCAATGCGGATGCTTCAAGCTGTTCGACAATTTGCTCGTCGAGCTCTTTGCGCAAAGCTTTCAATTTCTGCTCTTTTTCTTTTTCTTTCACAGCTTCGTTCTTATTCATAACTCCCTTTTTTATATATCACGCGCGGTTGCGCCGCTGGCGCAGAACCATTAAATATCGGCAGGTGCGGTAAACTGAAATTCGGTTTGTTCACGCTTCTCTAAAACAATGTCTTCAAATTGGCTGTCCTGTTTCACAATCGCGATTCGCATGCGCACGATTTCAAGCAGCGCGAGAAAAGTGGCGATCAATTCATTTTTCGTCCAACGCTCGGAAAACAAATCAAAAAAACGCACAGTGTTCCGTGCCGCTAAAAGCGCTTTGATCGAAGAGATTTTTTCATCAATCGACACAACCTGTTCATAAACTTCATGCAGCTCTTCGCGCCCATGCTTCGAAAGCACTTTTTGAAACGCCGCAATCAAATCATAAAAGTTAGCGCTAAAAGTATCAATCCCCACGTCTTCCGCGCTTAGGTCGGATAAATAATAATCGGTAATTTGTCGCGTAAAAACCTTACCGCGTTCCGTTTGCAAAAATCCAAGTTCGCGCGCGGCTTCTTTGAAAGCTTGATATTCTAAAAGCTTGCGCACCAGTTCATTACGCGGATCAAGGCCGGAATCATCCGCTTCTTCTTCCGCCAGCTGAGGCAGAAGCATTTTTGATTTGATATGAATTAAAGTCGCGGCCATCACGATAAATTCGCCCGCAACCTCGAGATCAAGACTCTTTAAAGTTTCTAAATATTGAAGATATTGCCGGGTAATTTCAGAAATAGGGATATTGTAAATATCCATTTCATTTTTCTTGATTAAATCAAGCAGCAAATCCAAAGGGCCGTCGTAAATCTCCAGTTTGACATGCATCGCAACGGACCGCTCCGTTGGAAGAAAAGCAATTGGCTGCGGCGGCTCTGAAATAGGGGCAACCGAGCCGACTGCCGGTTCAGGCTCGGAAGCCAAGGGAAGCAACGGCAACTCCGGGGGCGCAGCATCGCCGGAAGCATTCAAATTGTTATCATCAGAAAGATTTGCCATACCGTTCTTCTATATCCAGTAGTTCGTTTGGTTGAGGCCCACAAAATATGGCTATTGTAGAAACCTCGTTTGGAGCTGTCAATGAAGGATTCAAAGGGACAACCTCGGTAAGCGCCTTGACTACCGCATTTTTTAATTTTACGCCAATTCGTATCCGGAGCGGCGAAGCGCCTTCCGCATCCGTTCTAAAACTTGGGGACGGCTCGCGCCTTCTGTTAAATGATCAAGACATAACCCCGCTAAGCCGCGCCTGTTTTTAATCTTAAAAACACAAACCTGCGAAGCTTTGACTTTCTTAAGTTTTTTAGCCGCCATAAACCCTCCGGTTGATTCCCTATGATATTGATTATTAATAATTAGGCACATTAAATCACTATTGTATCGGCTCAGCCTGCCGATAAAATAAGGCTGAAATCTAAAAAAAAATCGACCTAAAAATGTTGAATATAAGCGAACCATTAACTAAAAAAGAAATGGACTATAGCCTCAAAAAAGGGGCTGTCTTTTTTGCTGTCTATTTGGCTCTTTTGTTTTCGCTCACTTTTCCCTGGGGACCGGTTCAACTCGTGTTGTCGTATTTCGTTCGCTTTTGCCAGGATGCCCCTTCTCAGACGTCCGCGTCTTCCGCATGCCCCGAATGGACTTACATAATTCCAAGTCTCTGGTAATCAATGAGTTATCAAAAGCGTGCCTGCATCAGAATTCCGACAAGCTTTAAAGCGACCCTGATTACCCCCGAGGGAGAACGGCATGCCGCAAAAGTAACCAATATAAGTGTTACCGGATTCCAACTCTCCTGCCACAAAATCTTCGCAAAAAACGACCGCTTTGTTATGCAAATCAGCCTGCCCAAACAAACAGAAGTTTTCGAGCTTCAAGTCCAGGTTTTGCGGTCCCGGAATCTCAGCGAAGACCGGAGTGACTTTGCCTGCTCCCTGGGACTTCAAATCATGGATCCGCCTGAAAATTGGGCGGCCTATGCCGGACAATGGATTCAAGCGCAGCTCGGTTCACACACCAAAAGAAGACTTGTGGCGGCATTATTGATGTTGACTGCTTTTGTCTTTGCCGCTAAATCGGCCCTGACAGCGCTGGGACTGCATGCGCTTGAACTGTCCGTCAGTGATTTTGCCGGCCTCGGCAACTTTGACTTTCCGATCTTGGGAAATATGATTATTTTCGCGGACGTTCTTCTTGCCAATCTCATGCTTTTCTGCGGCTTACAGGTTCTGCATCCCTCTGTGAGGAAAGGGCTTTTCTTCACTTCCACGGCCGCGATCGGCGGAGTGCTTTGTTTTGCGCCGAGATTTATATTAAAGCTTTCGCTGCTTCAAAACTTATCCGGCCAGAAATTAATTTATTTTCTAGATTTGTTTATTTTTTTGTTGGGATTGGCGGGCGCGATTTGGGCTCGTAGGCTCGAAAACCGGCATCAGCATCTTGAATATATCCTCTCGCGCGAAAATATTTATCCCCCCGTTCAAAAATCCGCTAAATCCTAACACTCAAATTCCAAAAAAAACGTTGCCATCTTTTTAAAATAAAAGATTACGCTTTTAGCCTTTAAAAGGTTAAACGCAGACCAGCGCTTCCACTTAATTAAAACCAGCTCAAAATTGATCAGATTCAAGGCGAACGCAAATTATTTTTAGGGTAACTCACTAAGCTGGTTTAGCTTTGAAAAGCCCAGATGCAAGGCGCAAATGAGCAATTGAGGAGACGTAGTAAAACCTACGTTAACGAGAATTGAGAAATTTGCAACGCAGCAGATGGTCGTTTAAAAGCTAAACCTGGATGACTTGACGCACTTCAGGGATTAATTCCTTCAACATCGACTCCACGCCCGATTTCAACGTGGCAATCGAACTGGGGCATGTGGAACAAGCGCCTTGAAGGTGCAGGCGCACAATTCCGTCTTCATAGCTGTCAAAAATAATATCGCCGCCGTCACGAGCCACAGCCGGACGAATCCGTTCATCCAGAATCTCAATAATGCGTTGAGAAATTTCATCTTGCACCGGTTGAGCCGAAGGCTCAGAAGGAAAAACACTTACCTCGCCGGACTCCAAATGTTTGCGGATAATTTCAGTAACCTGGGAGATGATCTTTGCCCAACTTTTCGCATCCGCGGAGCGCGTCACCGTTACAAAATCATGCCCGATAAAAACTTCGGCGATATTTTCAGCTTCAAATATTTTTTTCGCAAGAGGCGCCCCTATGGCTTTTTCTGCCGAAGAAAAATGGGCTGTGCCGGCGTCAAGAATTTGGCGGTTAGTGTTAAATTTAAGTGAATTGGGATTGGGCGTGAACTCGGTCATAACCATGACAGGATCACTCATAATACAACCCCCGCTGTTGCCGCAGCCTTCAATGCCTCAATACCTTTACGGTCGCAAAAATCGCCGAAACGTTCGCCCGCATTTCGTTCTGCTTTATACATTTTAAAAACAGGTTCCAGCCGTTTCGCCAGCTCAATCGCCGGAATTTTTTCTTGAAATGTTTTATTCAAACGATGGCCCAGATGACTGCCGCCCAGATAAATACTGTAGGTCCCTGCTGTCTTTCCGACAAAACCGATTTCTGAAGTATAGGGCCGCGCACATCCGTTTGGGCAGCCTGTCATACGGATACTGATCGGCTCTTGACCGATTCCTAGATTATTGAGATGTTCCTGAATTTGATCCAGCACCGCCGGAATGGAGCGTTCTGATTCGCTGATCGCCAGGCCGCAAGTCGGCAATGCCGGGCAGGCAATTGAATGTTTGGCAATCGTGCTCCAATCCTCAGGAAGTTTCACGCCATGCGCTTTTAAAACCGACTCAACTTCTTTTTTCTGGTCGGCGGAAAAACCGCATAAAAGCACATCCTGTTCGGGAGTCAACGCGACATTGCAATTCCATTTTTCAACCACCATGCGCAAAGCCGTACGCAATTTAAACTCGCCGTCATCTTTGACACGTCCGTTCTGAACAAAAACTCCCAAAAACCATTTACCGTCTCCCTGGTCATGCCAGCCGTGATAATGCTCGATTTCTTTGAATGAAAAAGGATGAATATCTTCGGTTTTTTTACCAAAACGCTTTTCAACTTCTTCGCGGAATTTCTGCTGGCCCAAACGGTCAATCGTATATTTCAGACGCGCGTTTTTACGGTCGGCGCGGTTGCCCAAGTCACGCTGCGCGATAACAATCGCTTTCGTAATAGCAAGCAGTTCTTCGGGCTTCACAAAGCACAGCGGTGTCGCCACGCGCGGATAAGTCGTCGCTATGCCATGCGTCATTCCCAATCCGCCGCCCACTAAAATGTTGAAGCCGGTTAATGTGTCATTTTGAATTTCAGGGACAATCCCAATATCATGCGCGTAAACATCCACGCTGTTGTCGCCAGGGAAAGCCATTGCGATTTTAAATTTGCGCGGTAAATAGGTCGCGCCGTAAATCGGTTCGATTTCATTTTCACTCTGCGCCAAAGGCGCAACCGTTTTCGCGGCATCCGCCGTCAAATCAAGCTTTTCTCCATCCAGCCATAATTCGGCGTAAGTTCCGCTTTTCCATAAAAACTGATCCGAAACTTTTTGGGCATAATCCAAAAGCCCATGCTTTTGATATTTTAAAAATGGCGCGGCGGGCGCCATGACGTTTCTGACCACGTCACCGCAAGCTCCGATTGTCGTTACACGAACACGGTTTAAAGCTTTAAAAAGGCCTTTGATGTTTTTTTTGAGCACGCCGTGAAATTGGATTCCCTGGCGGTCGGTAATACGAAAATGCCCCAGACCAAAATCATCGGCAATCTTGTCATGCGCGAGATACTGTTCGGCCGTCATAAATCCGCCCGGAATTTTTGAGCGAATCATCATGCTAAACGATTTAGTTTTGCCCGCCTTGACTAACGCAACGCGCTCGTCACGGTTATCCTGCTCATAAAAGCCATGAAATTTAATCAACTGGATTTCATCCGAGCTGAAATGATCAACATCCTTGGCCATGGTTTCGGCCAAAGTGCCCTTGAGATAGCGGCTTTCTGTCTTAATCCGTTCGTTTGCGGAGAGCTTTTTTTCGTCGGTCATAGGGCGAGAATTATATCGCACCAAGAACCAGGAACCAAGAACCAAGTAGGGCTTAGAGTAAAACTGCTCAAAAGGCTTCAGATGCAAGGCTTGCGCAAACGACCGCGGAGGCGTATGGGGGTAATACGCCGCACAAGGAAGTGCAGCGCATAACGCAGTAGATGAAACTTTTCAGCAGTTATAAATCAAAAGATGTCGGATTCGAGCCACTTATATTTACCTTCAAGGGCATTTTGAGCCACCTGATAAACAAATTTGTCCCGGTTGCAGAAAAGCCCCTGAAACTGCTTTTTGATGCGTCCGCGGGCCTGCAAACAAAAAAGGTCCGCTAGTTCCAAGGCGCTGTTGTCTTGAGGGTTTTGGTTGTGAAGGTAAACCGCGCGCGAAAGCGCCGATGACATTGAAAACAAATCGGTGCCGACATTTACAAGCTTAGCGAGCAAATGCTGTTTCCCCTCCAGGTTGGTCTGGTAAATCATCATGGCGTGAAAAAGATTACGGGCCAATTTTTTAGCCGTGCACCCAATAAATTTAAAATGCGTTACTAACCGGGATGGAACATTTGAAGGAACTGATGCACCCGGCAAATATTGTTTCGGATACCACACCGCGTAAAAAGCGAACGCTTTAAAAAAATTACCGACACGTTTAAAGAAACTGACGCGCGGACCGATCACCGACATAATATTGCGGACATGCATATCCATCGCCTCGCGCGCGATAAAAAGGCGCATGATTTGGCTTGTTCCTTCAATGATCGTATTAATACGCGCGTCGCGCATTACGCGTTCAATCGCCCAAGGTTTTTCACCGCGGGCTTTAAGTGACCGAGCGGTTTCGTAACCGCGGCCACCGCGAATCTGAACCGCGCCGTCCACAATTTTCCAGGAAGCTTCGGTTGTGGCGAGTTTCGCCATCGCCGCTTCAAGGCGGATATCCGTTTCCTTTTTATCGGCCATGACGGAAGCAATTTCAGAAACCGCTTCCATTGCGAAAATCGTCGAAGTCATGGCCGCGATTTTGGACGCCACCGCTTCATGCTTGCCGATTTTTGAACCCCATTGCACGCGCTCATTGGACCATTCTAAAACCGACTGCAAACAATACTTCGAGGCGCCTGTCACAGCCGCCGGCATGGTCAAGCGGCCGGTATTTAATGTGGTAAGCGCGATTTTCAGTCCTTGGCCTTCACCGCCTACAATGTTTTCACGCGGCACTTTGACGTCTTTAAAGCGAATCAGTCCGTTCTGGATACCTTTTAAACCCATAAATTCGCAGCGATGTAAATTTTCAACACCGCCCATTGAACGCTCAACAATAAAGGCCGTGATTTGCTGGCGTGATTTTCCATGTACAATTTTAGGCGGGGTTTGCGCCATCACAACCATGATGTCGGCGCGAGGACCATTTGTGCACCAAAGTTTGTCGCCGTTTATAATAAAATGCTTGCCATCTTCGGTGGGCACCGCTTTGGTTGTCATTTTCGCCGGATCACTACCGACATCAGGCTCAGTTAAAGCGAATGCGGATATCGAACCGGTCGCGAAACGAGGTAAAAACTTCTGTTTCTGCTCTTCCGTTCCAAAAACAATCAAAGGCTGCGGAACACCGATCGATTGATGCGCAGAAAGATAAACCGCTGTGGATGCGCAATAGCTCGCCACAAAATGCAATACGCGATTGTAATTCACCTGCGTCAGACCAAGTCCTCCGTATTTCTTGGGAATTTTAATCGCAAAGGCGCCGCAATCTGAAAGCGCTTTTAAAGCTTCTTCCGTAATAATGCCGGTACGATCCACTTCATCAGGATTAATGTGTTTGGTAAGCACAACGCGAATCGTGGCAATAATGTCGTCACCGATTTTTTTATCCTCGGCGTTTTGCGCGGGATACGGCATGACTAAATTCCATGCCATGCGTCCTTTAAAAAGCTCCGCGACAAAACTGGGGTGAGTCCAATCGCTTTGACGCGCCGATTCCGCTAAATCAAGCGCCTTACGTTTACCTTCGCTGAAATTTTTATTGTCCGAAATATCCATGTTAAAACCACCTCTGAAATTGATAAAAAAAATGACGGAATGGAACAGTGCTTTATCGGCAAAACCCTTTACCAGCTAAACATTTAAGAACGGATCAGGAAGAGCCAAAACAAAACTGAAAGCACGATGCGATAAACACCAAAACTCACTAAAGAAAAGTTTTTAATAAAAATCAAAAGGCCTTTAATACACAGTAAAGCTACGATAAAAGAAAAAACAAAGCCTGCGGCCAAAAGACCGAACTGATCCATGGAGAAACTGTCTGCATTCTTGAGAAGATCCAGCCCCGTCGCGGCTGCCATGGTCGGAACCGCCAGTAAAAAAGAGAATTCAACCGCTGTTTTACGGTCGATACCGAGAAAAACACCGCCGATAATCGTCGCGGCCGAGCGGGAAACTCCGGGAATAACCGCCAATGCCTGGCATAGCCCGATTAAAAATGCCTGCTTGTAAGTAATTTGGCTTACACACGACAATTCATTTTCTTTGCCTGATTTAAATTTTTCAAAGAGAATTAAAATGATTCCGCCAAGAAAAAGGGCGGCCAAAATAATATGCAGATCGGCCATCAAATATTTTTTAATCACTTTATACAAAAAAAACCCGATGGCGGCCGTCGGAATAAAAGCACACATCACCCGCTTTAACTCTTCTCCGTTAAGAATAAATGAACGCCAGTAGAGAACTAGGACGGATAAAATAGCGCCCAGCTGAATCATAATTTCAAAGCTTTTTAAAAAATCCGTTTGAGCTAGACCCAGAAGTTTTGCGGTTAAAATCAAATGCGCAGTGGATGAAATCGGCAAAAACTCGGAAGCACCTTCTACTATTCCCAAAATAATCGCGTGAAAAATTGTCATGGTTTGCATATTACAAATACTCGTTCATTTTTCGTTTTTGAAATTCGCTCACTAAATCCCGGATTAATTCTGTTTCTTTTTTTGGACAAACAAGCAAAACATCCCCCGCGTCGACCACGACCATATTTTGTACGCCCACAAGCGCAATCGGCTTACCGGAAGTACGCACAAAGTTACCGCCGCTGCGCACAGCGATAACATCGCCCTGATAAACATTTTTTTCTTTGTCCGAAGGCAGCAGTTTTGCCAAAGTCGACCAGCTGCCTACGTCATTCCAACCCACGGAAATAGGAATCGTAAGAATCCTTCCCTTAAGAGGTTCCATCATGCCGTAATCAATCGAAATCGACTGAACGCGGCTGAAGAGCTGCGCAAGTTTTTTGCCTTGGATATTCCGGTCAACGATTTGCCGCAGGATTTTGACGGATTCGGGCAAATATTTTTCGCCGCATTTCACGAGTTCATCGGCTTTCCAAACGAAAATTCCCGCATTCCAAAGATACTTACCGGACTTGAAATAAGCCGTTGCTTTTTTCGCGTCCGGCTTTTCATGAAACTGTTTTAAACGATAAACCGCAAAGCCACTTTGGGCCATTTCCTTTTTTTGCATTTCAAGATAACCATAGCCGGTATGTGCTGAATCCGGTTTGACGCCAAGCGTCACGGGCTGCCCGGTTTTACGCGCTACCTCATAGGCGGCTTTGAGAGCCTGAGAAAATTGTTTCGGTTTCGCGATAAAATGGTCCGCGGGTAATATTGACATGACCGCATCGGGATCTTTTTTCAAAATACGCAAAGCTGCCCAAATCATGCATGGCGCTGTATTGCGGCCCATGGGCTCACCTACGATTTGATTTTTTGGAATTTTTAAATGATTGGAAACCCATGCCACTTTGTCGGCCTGCGTAAAAACTTCCAAACGCTGCTTGGGCACGAGATTCCGGACACGGTTACATGTCTCTTCAATAAGCGTTTGTGTGCCCCATAGCTTGAGAAACTGTTTGGCTTTATCTTTGCGGCTGGCCGGCCAAAAACGCGTCCCGAAACCACCCGCCATGATCAATGCCCAATTCATACCTTGGCCTTTTCTTTTTCAATAGACTGAATCACGGTTTTAATTTCTTTTTCCATCCAATTTTGGATCTCTTTCGCACGCAAGTCCGTTTTCGCTTCAAAACGCGTTACTAATATAGGCTGTGTGTTAGACGCGCGCACAAGCCCCCAGCCATCGGCCCACTCGGCGCGCACACCGTCAATTTCAACCATTTTAAAGGACTCACCCGTCCATCTGACCTTGATAGCATCAATCACGCGAAATTTAATCGCGTCCGCGCAATCCACGCGCAACTCGGGTGTGGAAAACATTTTAGGATAATCAGCCAGCAGCTCCGAAACTTTTTTTCCCGTTTTATCCAGAATTTCAAGCATGCGGCAGGCCGAATACATCGCGTCATCAAAACCAAACCAACGGTCTTTGAAATAAATATGCCCGCTCATTTCTCCCGCGAGTTCCGCGCCGGTTTCTTTCATTTTAGCTTTGATCAGCGAATGCCCGGTTTTCCACATTAACGGTTTCGCGCCCGCTTTCTCAATTAAATCAAAGGCCTGCTGGGAGCATTTTACATCGCCGATAATAATCGCCCCGGGTTTACGGGACGCGATTTCGCGCGCGTAAATCAAAGTCAAGTGGTCGCCGTAAAGAACTTCGCCTTTTTCGTTGATCACACCGATGCGGTCGGCGTCCCCGTCAAAAGCCATGCCGATATCGGCTTTTTTATCCAGCACGGCTTTTTGAAGATCGCGTAAATTTTTAAGCTCGGAAGGATCGGGATGATGATCGGGAAAGCTCGAATCTAAATTCTCATATAATGTTGTGACATCATGGCCGAGCATTTGCACAAGCTTGGGAAGCGTACTGCCCGCCATCGCATGGCCCGTATCTAAAATGACTTTCAGTTTTCTTTTGAATGTGAAAAGTGACGCGACATATTTCTGGTATTTTTCAATCAGCGAGTGGTCTTCTTTGACACTGCCGCGGCCGTCTTTAAACTTCTTCGCGATAATAGCATCTTTCAACCCTTGAATTTGCGCGCCGTAAAAAGACCCCTCTGAAAGCTGAAATTTGAGACCGTTAAATTCAGGAGGATTATGCGAGCCGGTTACGCAAATACCGGCGTCAAGCGGAAAAGTTTCGACCGCAAAATAAACAAGCGGTGTCGGTACGCAACCCAGGGAAATGACGCGAATACCCGACTCCATTAACCCATGCGTTAAAGCCTTGGCAATCCGAGGGGAGCTGGGACGGTGGTCATGTCCCACGCCGACTTGGGTTTTCTTGGATTCCATTAAATATGAACCGAAAGCGCGCCCAATTTTGTGGACCGTGTCGTCGGTCAGTTCAGTGTCCGCCAAACCGCGGATGTCGTATTCCCTGAAAATGTGTGTGGCCAGTGTCATAGGAGATAATTTACGGCAATGAATTAGAGTGTGATTTAAGTACAAAAATTTTTAAAAAAAAGACGATCAGCCCTATAACGAATAAAAGCATGGAAAATCCAAATAGCACGTAGAAATTATCGTTAAAATTGGCTGGGAAAAAGAACCCACCCAAAAAACGAAGCTGTAACCCAACAAACGTTAATATTAAAACACAGAAAATAAAAGGACACGCCAAATAAAGAATAATTTTATCGAGATGGCCATTTTGTTTACCCCATCGTTGGATTAGCTCTTGTAACAAAAAAACGGTAGATCCGAACAGCACCGAAAAAATAAACCACGATCCTAAGAGCTTTAGCACATACACGACCATCTCGATCTTGCCGCTGACAAAAAACTCCTTAAATCTCGGTATCATAAGCATGGATAAATCTAGCAATGTCGTAACTAAAAATATAGTAAAAACAAGTTTTAAAAAATATTTGATACGCATAATGTCAGGTCCGTTTGTAAAGTTCTTAAATAAACAGAATTTAAAATCAATACTTTTACCGACGTGGTTTATTTAATGGGTCATGCTCTCGGACGAACATTGACTCCGCCTCATTTTTACATTTATTATATTCGTCATCCGGCAATCGCAATCGACAAATAGTACATAAATATTCTGCACGATCTCGGTCGGAATGGTATTTAAACCTAGCACCATCCTTAGCACATCTAACCACTGTCGTAATCAAATTGGGGTTATGAAAAGCTGCTTTGCTTTTGATGTGTACCCTACACATTGTATCGCGAATAAAATATTTTTTCTCTATTAAGCAGTCCCCCTGCTTTCGCCTAAAAATAAAAAGAGAGAGGATCGCTGTAATTAGCACAGGAGCCTTGTAACTGGCCAACACTTTTAAAGCGTGGTATCTAGCATCTTCTGGAAGCCAATTTGGAAGGTGGCTTAAAATAAAAGCCATCATCGGTAGCAAAAGTAGCCACCACTTCTTAATAATTTGCATCACAATCTGTCCTCCCCCAAACAATAACAACGGCTTCTCAATTCCAAAGCACATGAATTGTGAAACTCGTTTAGAGTCTTTTCTTTCATATTTTTGCAATAAGAAAAATCTAACGCCTTGATGCAAAATCATAAGGGCAAAGCCTGGGTGGAGCAATACTAATTCGGACTTGGTCTCTTCCACTCATCTACGACTAGTCGTCGTGATTCGTTTCAGATGACCACCCAACTCGCGGTGAACTCTTTCGCAAAAACATGACATAAGTCATGTTTTTGCTCAGTCGTCTTTATAAATTGCGAGTCTCCCTTCAAGTCCTCTCGCTCGCATTTTTGCGACAAGCAAAAATACATTTCGCCTTTATGCCAAAGCATAAAGGCGAAGCCCAAGCGGAGCGACATTCCTAGAATAATAGTATTGGTTCGGACTTGGCTCCTTGCGCTCGCTCTCTCGCTAATCGCTCGGGCTCACTTCAGGTAGCCGCCCACTCCTCATAAAGCCTTCGCCAAACAAAAACCTGACATTTAGTCA
>JAYSWD010000033.1:0-25011 GCA_043718225.1 Candidatus Omnitrophota bacterium | reverse complement strand
AACACGGACGGTGCGGCAGACATTTCCGGAAATGTCGGTTCCTTGGTTTCGGACACTATTTTAAACGATACCGGAAATATTAATTTGATAGGCAATGTAACTTTGATAGGCAATGTGACTTTGAATGCAGACTCGGATGTGAATGGAACAGGAAGCATTACATTCAGTAGTGGGGGCAGTTTAGCGGGCGGCGGAAAAAATCTGACGCTTGCAGGCAGCGGCCAATCGATTATTCGTGAGATTACGGGAGTGGGTGATTTAACGCTGAATGCGCAGAGCGGCACGGCAGAGTTTACTCTTTTCCGAGGCGTGGATATTAACGGCGATCTCGCGGTTAACGCAAATACACTTTTAAATGGAAGATACAGCATGACAGTTCGCGGAGGAGATGTGATCGGCGCGGGCGTCATTAATATGTCAGGTGGCGCATTCACGGTTACCGGCAATGGAAATTTTGGGGGAGCCCAGGATTGGACTTTCGATCAATTGATATTCGGCGACGGCGAGACGGAAGCATCGACGCAAAAAACCGGGACAAATGATATTACCATCGCGCAAGATTGGACGATTAAAGAGTTGCACACTTTAAACGCCGGCTTGAATGACGAAACTTGGGACGTGACCTGGGGCGATGGAGTGATGAACGATATTATCAAAATCTCGGGTGGTGTTAATCATACGCTTGCTCTGAGCGGCTTTGATGGAGCGGTTTACGCATGGGGAGGCAATCTATACGGCCAATTGGGCGACGGAACAACCGGCAAACGGTATACCCCTGTACGTGTCAAAGATGGAGACGGATATTTAACGGGAGCAACCGATATTGCAGCAGGTAATTATTATTCACACGCACTCGTTAATGGGGGCGTGAAAGCATGGGGATATAATGGGTTTGGACAGCTTGGCGACGGCACTACCACGGATCGTTTGACGGCGGCGTATGTGTTAGGTTTGGGAGCGGGCAGTGGCGTCACGAAGATTGATGCAGGCTATAGACATTCACTCGCGCTTGTCAACGGCGGCGTAAAAGCATGGGGATATAATGTTTATGGACAGCTTGGCGACGGCACGACCACGAACCGGTTGATGGCAGTGAATGTATTGGGTCTAGGAGCGGGCAGCGGCGTCACGAAGATTGAAGCAGGCAACAAGCATTCACTCGCGCTTGTGGATGGCGGCGTGAAAGCATGGGGAAATAATGATTTAAGACAGCTTGGCGACGGCACTACTACGAATCGGTTGACGGCTGTGGATGTGTTAGGTCTGGGAGCGGGCAGCGGCGTCACGGATATTGCGGCAGGCGCCAGTCATTCACTAGCGCTCGTCAACGGCGGCGTGAAAGCATGGGGATGGAATGGGTATGGACAGCTTGGCGACGGCACTGCATCGGAGCAGTTGGCAGTGGTGGATGTGTTGGGATTGGGAGCGGGCAGCGGCGTCACGGCGGTTGCGGCAGGCCTATATCATTCATTCGCGCTCGTGGGCGGCGGCGTAAAGGCGTGGGGATTTAATTTAGAAGGGCAGCTTGGCGACGGCACTACTACGGACCAGTCGACGGCGGTGGATGTGTTGAGTCTGGGATCGGGCAGCAGCGTCACAGAAATTGGAGCGGGTTCATTTCATTCATTTGCACTCGTGAGCGGCGCCGTGAAAGCTTGGGGATATAATCTTGATGGACAGCTTGGCGACGGATCATCCGTGTCCCAGGCTGCTCCGGTGGCTACGCTTCCTGTCTTAAATCTGGGAGTCGCCAAACTCACACTGATCGAAAAAATTGTCGCAAGCCCTAGCCATACACTTGCTCTGAGCGGCTTTGACGGATCGGTTTATGCATGGGGAAGTAATGCATACGGCCAATTGGGCGACGCCACTCTCAACAACCGTTTAACTCCCGTAAAAGTAAAAAACGGCAGCGGTTATTTAACGGGCGTAATTGATATTAAGTCAGGTGAGAATTATTCACTAGCAATTGTCAACGGCGGCGTGAAAGCGTGGGGATATAATGGTTTTGGACAGCTTGGCGATGGCACTACCACGGATCGGTTGACGGCGGTGGATGCGTTGGGTCTGGGAGCGGGCAGCGGCGTAATCGATATTGCGACGGGCTACGGTCATTCACTCGCACTCGTGGGCGGCGGCGTGAAAGCGTGGGGATATAATAATCATGGACAACTTGGCGACGGCACGACCACGAACCGGTTGACGGCGGTGGATGTGTTGGGTTTGGGAGCGGGCAGCGGCGTCACGAACATTGAAGCAGACTACAGACATTCACTCGCGCTCGTGAGCGGCGGCGTGAAAGCATGGGGATATAATCTTAAAGGACAGCTTGGCGACGGCACTACCACGGATCGGTTGACGGCGGTGGATGTGTTGGGTCTGGGAGCGGGAAGCGGCGTAACCGATATTGCGGCTGGCCCCCTGCATTCATTAGCGATCGTTGGCGGCGGCGTGAAAGCGTGGGGATATAATAATCATGGACAACTTGGCGACGGCACGACCACGGATCGGTTGACGGCGGTGGATGTGTTGGGTCTGGGAGCGGGCAGCGGCGTAACCAATATTGCGGCAGGCACCGGTCATTCATTAGCGATTGTGGGCGGCGGCGTGAAAGCTTGGGGACATAATGTTTTCGGACAGCTTGGCGACGGCACGACCACGAACCGGTTGACGGCGGGAGATGTGTTGGGCCTGGGAGCGGGCAGCGGCGTCACTGATATTGCGACAGGCTCCAATCATTCACTCGCACTTGTGGGCGGTGGCGTGAAAGCGTGGGGAAATAACAATTCCGGTACACTTGGCAATAATTCAACTATAAATTCTTCTACGCTTGTCGACTCAGGGGTTTTAGTTTTCGAGCCATTTGTGGTGAACGGAACATTTAATGCACAGACATCGACAGTGAGTTATTCGGGAGATGTTGTCATTGCTGGACAAACTGTGGCAATACAAATTGCAGATGAGGAGTATAACGATGTTAACTTACCGACCAACATAGACCCCACTTTTCGGCCGTTTGAACCTCGTTACAAACCGTTTAAAGATCCGCCACGACCGATTGAGATTCACACCCAAGATGTTTTTCCGCAATCTGGAGATCGCGCAATCGATATTCAAAATATGTTTGGCAATCGACGCAATGCGCATAATTTTTTAAGCGATCTTCTTAATAGTGGCGCCGGATCTCGGACACAGAGCTTAGGAGTGGGTAACCATGATTTTGAATTAAGTCCAAAAGACTTAGGGTTAGACAATGGAATCGAAGATTTCCAGAAGACTATTTTTAGCGCACAGCCCAAACCACTCGAAGGGCGTAAAGATAATAATCCATTGGAAAAAACCGGAACATCTTTCGCTAAAATTGCGGGGCCTGTAAAAGTCGTTGCGCAAGATGGCATGATTTACGATGCGAAAGAAGGCATGAGTTTGCAAAAAGGCGATCAGGTATGGACTGGCGCCGGAGCGAAAGTGGAGCTGGCGACGAAAGACGGCAAGAATGTTGTAACCGTCAAAGAAAATTCTGCCGTGAGTGTTGATAAGAACGCAGCGGATGAAACATCAGCCCCGCAAGATTTACTGCAAATTGCTTTTGGCCGAGTTTCAGTGACTGTCTCCGACTCAGATTCCGGCTCCAAGTTCGTCGTCCAAACCCCCACCGGCATTTCCGGCCAACGCGGATAACTCCACCCTCTTTCGAAAAAGTCAAACTGCTCAAACAGTTGATGCTTTCTGCCTGCTGGCAGGCAGGGTTCGTGTTTAGTAAATCGAAACTCTTTTATTGGCCCCTGGTCTCTTAGTCTCCTGTCCTCGGTCTGTGCTAGTATTCGTTATGACTATTTGGCAGGAAATTCGAAAAGATTTTCCGATCACTCAAAAATATATCTATCTGGATCATGCCGCAGGCGGACCCATTCCACGCCCTATCTACGACGCTATTCAACAGTTTCAAAAAGAAAACGCAGAAGGCGCGGACTTTCACTGGCTTGAATGGATGAAGCGCCGCGACGAAGCGCGTCAAAGCGTCGCTGATTTTATCGGAGCCCAACCCGAAGAAATCGCCTTTACCTCAAGCACTTCCCACGGCATGAATCTCGTAGCGGAACTTTTAGCCGGTGAAGGCAAGATTTTGCTGAATGAATCTGAATTTCCTTCGAGCACCGTTCCCTGGCTTTGGCGCAACGCAAATGTTGCATGGGGAAAAGAAACGGGCGACGCGCGGACTATTGTTACCAGTTTTGTGCAATATGCCACAGGCCGCCGCGAGGATATTGCTGCCATCGGAAAAACGAAAGGCGACAGATTTTTAGTTGTGAATGCCACTCAGGGTTTTGGTGTTTTGCCCGTGAACATAAAAAAATGGAATGCGGATTTTATCTGCGCAAATAGTTACAAATGGATGATGGCCGGCTATGGCGGCGGAATTTTATATATCCGTAAACCGTTGTTTGAAAAATTCCGGCCCGCGGGCGCGGGTTGGCGCAGTATGGTTGGCTGTGATTTAATGCAAAACAAAAACCTTGAAATGAAAAAAGCGGGCGAAAGATATGAGTGGGGCTGTCCTAATTTTTCGAATATGTTTGCTTTTGCCGCCGCGGTTCGTTATTTTTCTGAAATCGGAATCGAACAAATTGAAAAACGCGTGTTAGAGCTGACCGGTTTTTTGATTCAGCAGCTGCAAAAGCGGAAATTGAAAATACTTTCACCGCTTGAAGATGAATTTCGTTCAGGGATTGTTGTCTTTAAGGTTGATCAGCCAATAAAGATCTGGAAGAGACTTTTGGATCAGAGAATTTATGTTTCGCCCCGCGGCGGAGGCATTCGTGTAGCGCCCCATTTTTATAACACGGAAGAAGAAATCGATTTATTTTTAGAAAAATTAACTGCCGCCTCCGCAACCGCGTAGGTTCAACCTACGCGGTTGCGGAGGGTAGCCTGTTTAAGCCTTTTGATGTAGAATCTGCGTTGGTTGAGAAGGTTTTCAGGGGATCACTTTTCAGGAACGGAGAAAGCAATGTTAAAGAAGATTTTTGTGGGGATTTTGATCGTATTGGCGCTCGCGCTTGTTTTTCATAGTTTCCTTATCGGGACCGTGGTTAAGCCGCAAGTCGAACAACAAGTATCAAAAATCCTCGGAACCGACGTCAAAATCAATGTTTTGAGTGTCCGCCTTTGGCCGGGAAGCGCAGCTGTTTACGGTTTAAAAATTAAAAATCCTTCCGGGTTTTCAGATAACTATTTATTGGACCTCGGAAGTTTTTCCGTGGCGCTCGATGTGGCGGGACTGGTTAAAGAGTTTACCGGCGGCGCGACAGGTCCCAAAAGCCTGGTTATTGACCAGGTGAAAGTTAAAGGGCTTAAGCTTCTGGTCGAGCGCATTGCTTTGGCGCAGGGACCAAAATCTAATCTTGAAAAACTGACTGAGAATCTTGACCGGCAGGACAAATCCGAAGCCGCAGCGGAAAAAACGGTGCCCACGGAACAGACTCCGGAATCCGCCAAGAAGCCTCTCGATTTGAAAATCGAACTGAAGGAGTTCAATTTTGTTGACGGTGAAATCACGGTACGGGATTCAACCATCGGCTCTTCCGGTTTTGAGTATGTCGTCGATAAGATTAATGTTGATGTGAAAAATATTTTCTTTCCCGCGAAACCCGCGGATGAGCTTGTAGAAACTTTGGATGTCTCCGCCAGGTTGGGTAAAGAAAACCCCGGGACAGTCAATTTGCAAGGCCGTTCCAATATTATGGCGGGCGGTAATATAGACGCGAAGCTTTCGGTGAAAGAAGTGGGGATCGCGGATTTCAACGCTTTTGTGACCGAGCAACCTTTCAAAGTTGTGGCTGGAAAATTTGATTTGGAATCTACAATTAAAATTTTCAACAACCAGCTTCAATCGCAGCACCAGCTCAAATTATCTTCGATGGAATTAGCGGGTAAATCTTTGGGTGCCGAGCTTCTTGATTTACCCATGCAAACCTTGGTTTCGACATTGAGTCGTTTACCCGCGATTGATGTTCCGTTTGAAGTTAACGGCAATTTGAAAAATCCGCAGTTTAAAATAACCCAGGCTTTGAAAACCGCGATCAGCAACGCCATTCAAAAGGTGCTTGCCGGCGGCCTCGGTGATTTAACAGGTGCCGCCAAACAACTAACCGGCGTTGCGAATAATGTAGCCGGGCAGGCGATTGGCGCCGTCGGCGGAGAAAATGCCGAAAAATTGACCGGCGACGCAACGAAACTGGTTCAGGGTTTGACCGGTGAAACAACGGAATCCATTGAAGGCGGACTTAAAAAACTTTCCGGTTTCCTGGGTAAAGTCAAAAGCGACTCGTGAACGGTGAATAACAAGAAAGCTAAACCTGCCGCGTCAACTGCCAAATCTGGATACGTCACGATTATTGGCCGCCCCAATGTCGGCAAATCGACTTTGCTAAATTATGTTGTCGGCCAAAAACTTGCCGGAACTTCGGCCAAACCCCAAACTACGCGCGATCTGATCCGTGGTATTTTGACTGAGCCGCGCGGACAAATTGTTTTTATTGATACGCCCGGCGTCCATCGCCCGCATGACTTGCTCGGTGAAAAAATGGTCAAAGGCGCCGAGAGTTCGATCCGCGGCGCGGATATTATTTTCATGATGATTGTGCCGCATTTCGCGGAAGAAGAAGAGCTACGCATTATTGCCTGGATCAAAGCGCAAAAAGCGCCGGCATTTTTAGTTATGAATCAGGTGGATCGTTTTCCGCGCGATAAAATCCTGCCCGTGATAGAAAGTTATCAGCAGTTGTATGCTTTTCAGGAATATATTCCCATCAGCGCGAAGCACGGAACACAAATTCCGCTTTTGCTCGGAAAAGCTTTCGAAAATCTGCCCGTGGGAGAGCCTTTTTTTCCGTTGGATCAATTATCCGATCAAAGCGAACGTTTTCATGTGCAGGAAATGATCCGCGAAAAGGTTTTCCGCCGGCTCGGCCAGGAAGTGCCTTATTCAACCGCGGTGCGCATGGACTCTTTCAAGGAAGTTGTCGGCAAGAAAACCGAAATTCACGCGGCGATTGTCGTGGAACGCGAATCGCAGAAAAAAATCGTGATCGGCAACGCTGGCGAAAAAATTAAACAGATCGGTATTGACGCTCGTGTCGATATCGAAAAATTTCTAGGACGCAAAATTGTTTTGAAGTTATGGGTGCGCGTGCGAGAAAATTGGAAAGATAATCCTGGGTTGCTCAAAGAATATGGCCATTAAAGAAAAAATGCTGAAAAAGTTCGTCTACAGCGTTGCAAACATCGCTTCCTTGTGCGGCGTATTGCCGCATACGCCTCCGCGGGCGCTTGTTTGCGCCTTGTATCCGAATCTTTTTGAGCATATTTTGGAAATCTATGAAAAATAAAATAGAAATTAAAACCGTCATATTTGACCTTGGAAATGTTTTGGCTTTGCATGACGCGCGGATTGCGGCGCGGCGGTACGCGCAAATCACAGGTATGACTTTCCAGGAAGTTTGGGACGCGGTCCTGACTTCCAAAACTGAGAAAGCCTATACCCGCGGTGAGATCACGAGTTATGAGTTTTATCGCTACGCTAAAGGGTTGGCAAAGAAGCCGGACGTGAAACTGAGCTATACCCAGTTCCGCGATATTTGGAATGAGATCTTTGTCGAAAATATGGGTATGGAAATCATTTTAAAAAAACTTAAAAAAAATTATCCGCTGTATTTAATATCAAATACGAACGCGATGCATTGGAATTATCTTCTTCCGAAATACAATCACCTGTTAAAGCATTTTCGCCGCCGTTTTGCGTCGCATAAGGTCGGGCACCGTAAACCTACGCCCGAAATTTACCGGAAAGTTTTAAAGCAGATCGGCCGGTTCAAGCCCGAAGAAACCGTATTTATCGATGACCATCCCGGATTTATCGAAGGCGCGCGTTCAGTCGGCATGTACGGGATTCTATTCAAAACACCGGCGCAACTTTTGCGTGACTTGAAAAAACTCGGAATTAAGTTTTGAATTTGGTTGAGCCGTAGGCGCAGAGAAAATAAAACGGCAAAACTCCCGCGCACCTTCTCCGCGACCTGCCGAAATATTTAGCCTCTGAGCTGAAGCTCAACCGACGGACACCATCTAAGTTTTACACCGCCCGAATTGAAGAATTCCTCTCTATCTGCCGTCAATGTAACTAGCGACAAAGGGGATTATGGGGCATTTAATTCGAACAACGCTTTTATTGGGCTTACTCAGTTTATTGGTCCTATTGATGGGCCATGCTTTGGGCGGCCGGGCCGGCTTAACGGCGGCGCTTATTTTTACCTTTGCCATGAATTTCGGAAGTTATTGGTTCAGCGATAAAATTGTTTTGGCAATGCATCGTGCCGTTCCGATTTCGCGTGACCAGGCGCCTGAAATTTATTCGATTACGGAAGAAATTGCCGGCCGCGCCGGAATTCCTTTGCCGAAAATTTACTGGATTGCCTCGGCTTCTCCCAATGCTTTCGCGACCGGCAGAAATCCGCAAAATGCGGCCATTGTCGTGACGCAGGGGCTTGTGCAAATGTTAAATAAGGAAGAGCTCAAAGGCGTAATCGGTCATGAAATGGGGCATGTGCTGCACCGCGATACGCTGACATCCACGATTGTGGCCACGCTCGCGGGCGTAGTCAGTTACGCGGCGATGATGCTACGTTTGTCGCTTATGAGCGGCGGGCGGTCGCGTGAACAGAGCGCTAATCCTATTCTCTTGATCCTGTTTGCGGTTTTGATGCCGCTTGCCGCGGCGATGATTCAAATGGCTGTGTCTCGGACACGCGAATACGCAGCCGATGACAGCGGCGCCGAGCTTTCCGGCAATCCGCTTTATTTGGCAAGTGCATTGCAGAAAATTTCAATCGGTGGGCGTAAAGTTCCCATGACAGACGCTAATCCCGCCGCCGCGCACTTATTTATTGTGAGCCCGCTTACGGGCGCAAATTTTTCAAGCCTTTTTTCCACTCATCCGCCAGTTGAAAAGAGAATCGCAAGGCTTGAAGCCCTAGCTAGACAATAGACGATCGACTATTGACCGTTGACTTTTTAAAGTTCTTTTTGTCTCTAGGCTATGGTCTAAAGCTGAGGCAGAGGATTGACGATAAGCTCAGTCGTCGGTACAATTCACGAACTATCACGCACTTATTTCAGGGAGTTATTTATGTCGTATGTAATCGTAGAAAAATGTCTCGGCGAGCGCTACGCCTCTTGTGTCGCGGTTTGCCCGGTAGATTGTATTTATCCGGGAGACTACAAGGGCGAAGAATTTATGGTGATTGACCCGAATGTATGCATTACCTGCGGCGCTTGTCTGCCGGAATGTCCGATTGGCGCGATTGTTGAGAGTGAAGATTATTCACCGGATTGGGCCAAGGTCAACGCCGAGTTGTCGCCGGCCTTCCAGCCGAATCCCAAGGTTCCTGAGCGTCCGCGCGATGATAAACCGCGTAAAGAGGGGAATAAGTTAGTCAACTGATATAGGCTCTGCGGCTTCGCCGCAACCGCACGAGTGACCAAAGACTAACGACCAAAGACTGAACGGGGCCGCTGAAAAGCGGCCCCGTTTTATTTTTTGCAGGAGGGAGAAGTCTGTTGTCTTTAGTCTATGGTCTATAGTCTGTTTGCGCGGTAGAATACGCGCCTATGGAAAAACCTGCTTCCGGAATTATCCGCACCAGTTTTGGGCTTCAATCTTCGATCAAGCCGCAGCTTGAACAAAGCTATTCCAGCGCATTGATTGAAAGCCTGAGAGCGAATGGCTTTCTGTTGGAAGCCGGCCGCATTAAACTTTTTTTGGCGGAAGAATTTGGCTTTTGTTACGGCGTCGACCGTGCGATTGATTATGCCTATCAAACCCGCGCACAATTTCCCGACCGGCGTATTTTTCTTACCAACGAAATTATTCACAATCCCCGTGTCAACACCGAGCTTTCAGAAATGGGAATTGAGTTTCTACCGCCGCTTTCCGGCGGAAGCTGTGACGTGAGCCAGCTTAATAATAAAGACGTCGTGCTTATGCCGGCATTCGGAACTACCGTGGAATTGCAGAAAAAACTAGAAGATATCGGCTGCGTGATTGTCGATACCACCTGCGGTTCGGTGATGAGCGTGTGGAAACGGGTCGAATCCTACAGTCGGGACGGGTTCACTTCCATTATTCACGGAAAATATAACCACGAAGAAACACTTGCGACAAGTTCGCGCGCGCTTAAATATCCGTCTGGAAAATATCTTGTCATACGCGATAAGACTGAAGCTCAAAAAGTATGCAATTATATTGAAGGCAGCGGTGACCAAGCCGCTTTTTTAAATGAGTTCGCGTGGTGCTCCTCCGATGGTTTTAACCCCGACCAGGATTTGGGAAAAGTCGGCTGCGCGAATCAAACAACAATGCTTTCAACCGAATCGCTGGAAATCGCCAACATGTTTAAGGATTCGATCGCGAAACGGTTCGGTGAAGAAAACCTGCCGTCACGTTTCCGGCACTTTGATACGATTTGTTCGGCGACGCAGGACCGTCAGGATGCCGTGATGCGTTTGATGCAGAAGAAAATTGATTTGATGCTCGTGGTGGGCGGATATAATTCAAGTAATACCGGCCATCTTGCGGAAATGTCCGCGGAGTATTGTCCATCTTATCATGTGAAGGACGCGTCCTGCCTGATATCGGCGGATGAAATTGAATACAAAGTTATTTTTAAGGAAGATATTCGCACCGCGAAAGACTGGCTCGCCGCGGGAAATCTAAAAGTGGGTATTACGGCCGGCGCGTCAACACCGAACCGTGTGATTGAAGAGGTGATTCAAAGGCTATTTGAACTCGCGAATGGAAAGGCCAAATGAAAGAAGTGAAAGTTTATTCAACCAATTATTGCCCGTATTGCACGCGCGCGAAGCATCTGCTCAAATCCAAGAATATTCCTTTTCAGGAAATTGACCTGACAAATGATTCGGAATTAAGAGAAAAAATTTCCAAGGAAACCGGCCACCAAACCGTTCCCATGATTTTTATCGACGGCAAATTTATCGGCGGGTTTGATAATTTAAACGCCCTGGCCCAAAAGGGAGAGCTGGACGCCTAAATCTCATGAAACTTTCAGGGAAAAATATATTAATAACGGGCGCGGGGAAACGCATCGGCCGCGCCATAGCGCTTGAATTGGCAGCTCAGGGCGCGAATATTCTGATTCATTACCATTTATCGGTTAAACACGCCCGGCTGCTTAAAAAAGAAATCGAAGCTATAGGCGCGAATGCTTATCTGTGTCCGTTGAATTTAGCGGGTATTACATTGCCGAAAATTCGAACCTTTGTAAAAAAACTGCCTGTAAAAGTGGATGTGCTTGTGAACAGCGCTTCAGCTTTTTATTCCGTTCTGGTCGGAAAAATAAACGACAAAAACTGGGAAGACTTTATGTCTGTCAATTTAAAAGCCGCTGTATTGCTTTGTCAGGAAATCGGTTTGCAGATGAAAAAGCGCGGCGCAGGCCGGATCGTGAACATGGGTGATTTAATGAGTGAAAATCCGCAGCGCAATTTCCTTCCGCATTCGATTTCAAAAGCAGGCCTCATGCTCGCGACCAAGGGTTTTGCCAAAGAATTAGCGCCCGAAGTATTGGTGAATGCGATTTCGCCCGGTCCAATTTTAGAACCGCCCTTTGGAATGTCATCATCCGCACGAAAGAAAACAGCGGATGCCACTGTATTGAAACGTTTTGGAAAACCCGAAGATATCGCGCATACCGTGCGTTATTTAATTGAAACGGAATATGTTACAGGCCAAACAATCCGCGTAGATGGCGGAAAGAGTTTAAATTAATTATTTAGATTTTAACGCCGTGTGCAAGTTTGTCTCTTGGGCGTCATTGCGAGCGAAGCGAAGCAATCTCGAGATTGCCACGTCGGCCTTAGGCCTCCTCGCAATGACATGCAGAATAAAGGCAAAAACTAGCAGAGGGCATTAATAGTTTGAGTAGAGCTTAAGCCAAAAATTAAACTAGAGTTGAAATTGTTCGAGCAGTTGGTTGGTTTTTAGCCTTTAAGCTTTCAACTTTGAGTTAGGAAAATTATGTATCAAGTCATTAAAGAAATCCACTTCAGCTACGGCCACCGCTTGGTAGGGCATGCGGGCAAATGCCGCCATGTGCACGGACATAATGGCCGAGTGCAAATCGAGGTCGCGGCGGAAAAGCTCGATCAATTAAATATGTTAGTCGATTTTTCCGAGATTTCCCGCACGATCGGAAAGTGGATTGATGAAAACTTTGACCATGTTTTAATTTTGTGGGATAAAGACCCGCTGACGCCGGTTTTAAAAGAGAGAGGCGAAAAAATTCTTGTTGTTACTGAAAATCCCACAGCGGAATTTCTCGCACGCCGGATTTTTGAAGAAGCCCGCAATTTAAAGCTGCCCATTTCAAAAGTAACTGTTTGGGAAACTAATGACAGTTCTGCCTCATATGCCGGCTAGGCTTCAAAGGGAAGTTTCCCTAACCCCTCCTTGTGTCCTCCGCGGCCGGACGGGCCGAGCAGTTTTGTCCGGCGCTCAGACAGTCCTCGCTTCGCTGCGGAACTCGCGGCGGACAAGACTGCTGAGATCAAAAAATAACTACCATGCCTAAGCTTCCGATCTCGAGTCTCGGGTCGCGGGTCTTGTTCGTTGGGCCTGCCGGCTGCGGAAAATCAGAGCAGCTGCTTAAAATTTTCGAAGAACGCTTGACGGCTGAAAACCCGCTTGATCCGCAGTCTTATTTTATTGTTCCGTCGCGCGAGCACGCCGAACGTGTCATCAAGCGCCTAATTATCCGCGGTTCTCCCGGTTTTTTTTCAAGCCGTGTGACAACGCTCGATGATTTAATTGAACAGAGTTTTGAAATTCCAAATCCGCCCGCCGCTTCAAATCTGACAAAAATCGCGGTTGTCCGAAAATTGCTGAATGAAGATTGCGGAGCTTATTTTGAAAAAATCCGCGGGCAGCCCGGATTTTTGAAACTCGTGCTCAATTTTTTAAGTGAACTCAAAGACTTTTGTTGGACGCCCCAGGCTTTCCGCCTTGAAATGAGCCGGCTTAAAAAACTGGAGCCGGACGCGGCGATTAAGTATGAGGCTTTGGCGGGAATTTATGAACGCTATGAAGCTACTTTGCAGCAGTTGGGTTTGCGTGATCGTAGAGATATTCTGACACTGTATCGTTTACGCTCTGCGCCTTTGGCGCAACCGCGGCTTCATTTTCATACGCTTTGTCTCGACGGATTTTTTGATTTTACACCGGTTCAGATGGAGTCCGTCGCTGAACTGGCAAAAGCGGCGCAGTATTTTTCCGCCGCATTAACGTGGGATACCGCGTACGCAGCTATTTTTGAACCTGTTACGGCCACGAAAAAAATGTTTGAGGCTTTAAACTTTGAAATTCATGCAATGGGCAGAGAGTTGCCGCGTTTTGAAAGCAGGGACATTGCGCATATCAGCCATAGTCTTTTTCGAGTTGATGCAAAGGTAAAAAAGTTTGAGGACGGAATCGACTGGTTTGAAGCGCCCGATACTGAAGCGGAAGCGGAAATGATCGCGCGTCGGATTTTGTATTGGATTAACGAAAAGGCCTGCCGGCCCAGTGACATCGCGGTTTTGCTGAGGTCCGTGCGACCCTATAGGGCAATTTTTGAAACCGTGTTTCGCCGCTTTAACATTCCCGTCGAAATCCACGAACGCGAGCGCCTTTCTGAAAGCGAATGGATTCAAACCGCGGCGCGGCTTGTGCGGATTTTTAAAGAAAACTGGAAGAAAGAAGATTGGATGGGCTTTCTACGCTCTTCCTTTATCGTCAAAATCGCCGACAAACAGAAAGAAGACCGCCTCCTGCACGCATTCGAAACAAAATTAAGGAAAAAAGGCGTTTGCGAGGGTATTGAAAACTGGAAAAAGATATTTTCCGAAGCAGAAGAAAAAGAAGCCGACGATGAAGCGATGCGCGCAATCGTTTTATATTTCATGAAAATTGAAACAGAATGGCGTGCGGCGAAAACCACAGTTGAATGGACACAGATTTTTAAACGCCTGCTTTTCCGTGAGTTTGGCGCGCTTGAATTTCTGCGCACACAGGAAAGCACCGTCGGATGGGGGTGTGAACCGGCCGCGCCGGCGCGGTTTGAAAAAATTCTCGAAGAAATGGAACGTGCCGCGGAAGATTATTCCGCTGAAATTCCGCCATTCGAAAAATTTGCCGATGATTTTTTGCGCCTGGTCGAACTCGATTTGTTTTCACTTCCGCATTTGAATCAGAACACAGTTCAAATTTACGATGTTTCGCTTGCGCGCCAAAAAGAATATGAAGTCGTATTTGTCGCCGGTATGGCTGAAAAACAATTTCCTCTTCAGGTGAGAGAAGATGCGCTGCTTTCCGATTGGGAAAGAAGGTTGATTAAAGCCAATCCTTACGGTTTGCCCGAACGTAAAGCACGTCAACAGTTGGAAAAATATTTGTTTTATCTTGCCATGACGCGTGCGCGACGCCATGTTTGTTTAAGCCACGCCCGCCGGGATGAAGAGGGAAAACCGATTTTACCGTCATTTTATTTAGAAGAAGTCAGCGCGCTTTTTGAAGGTAAACTGAAGCCTCAGATTAAGAAAGACACCCGGCCCTACCCGTCTTTTTCTGAAATTATGACAACTTCTGATTTACGCCGGGCGAGTGTGGGCGCGCTTTTTAATCCTTGGGAAAATCCTCAGGCGGATGAAACGGTTTTAGCGGCGCTTTTGCGATTGTCATTGAGTGAGGGTGATGCTCGGTCTGATTTACGAAAAGCGCTGGCCGTAAATGAAGCGGCGCTGACGGATGAGCGTATTCTGGCGCGTGATATTTTTCGGCCGCAAGCGCCTAGTCCGACACGTCTTGAAGCTTATGGGAAATGTGCCTATCAGTATTTTTCGGAAAGAGTTTTAAAATTGCAAATGACCGAAGAAGATACTCGTGCGCGTGATCAGGGCAAGATTATGCACGGCGTTCTAGAAGATTTTTTTAAGGGGCCGTGGCAAAAAGTTTCTGAACAGGAAATGAGTGCTTTAATCGATAAGTCACTTGAAAAGTGGATGGCGATTGAACCGCTTGATTTAGGTCCGTATCAGGCTGCTTTAGCGCATAACGAAATGAAAAATATTTTGATGCGGTTTATTCCCTTTGAAACCGCAAGACTGCGCGATTCCGCGTTTTTACCGCGCTATTTTGAATGGGCTGTCGCGACGGATGAAAAGCCTGTTGAGATTGAATGGGCGGGAATCAAGCTGGGACTCAAAGGTTTTGTTGACCGGCTTGACGTGGATGCGGAAAACAAATACGCAATTGTTTCCGATTACAAACGCGCCAAAAGTTTTAGGGCTGGTGATTTAGAAGACGGAACGGCTTTGCAGCTGCCGCTTTATCTTTTAGCCGCTAAAAAAGTTTTAGGTTTGGAACCGGCGGGCGGGCAATTGCTTAATCTTAAAGAAAGTAAGCATGGCGGTTTTTATACCGAATATGCCCAAGCCAAAAAAATCATGAGCAAAGAAGAATTTGACGCGGTGTTGACGCGCGCGATGCGTTTTTCGCGGCGGTATCTGGATGAACTCGCGAGCGGAAGAATTGCCGTATTGCCGAGGGACTGTAGAAAAGGTTGTGGGTTTGCTGCGGTTTGCCGCATAGAGAAGTGGAAATTACCGGAGATTGCGGAAAAGATTCGTGAAGAAGATAAAAAATTAGGTTTCTGAAATTAATAGAGCAGCCATAAATTGATTCCTCTTTTGCTCAAACAACTGAAGCTTCGCTCAGAACTCGCAAAATAGGAATCAATTTACTGGCTTTTTCCGCAATGTTGGGTGGTGGGCTGAAAGTAGAGAAGCTAGGAAATAAATACCGAATTAATCGAAGTGCTTTTATTTATTGCGTTCTTCCCCGGCCTCGAATTTCATAGCAGCTTCCCATAATATCTTTTTTCATTTGGGCGGTCTTCGGCCATAAACACCGCCAAAATGAAAAAATGTCCCGGGCAGCCTCATCGAGCTTACGGGCGAAAGACTTTGAGTTTTATGTCACGGATGGGTTTGAAATGTTTTTCGTTGCCTGACAGTAAGGTGATGTGATGCTCTGCGGCGGTGGCGGCAATCACGGAATCTGCCGCGCGCAAACCATGAGCGAGGGAATATTCTTCAATGTAAATCGACGCGCGATGACCGATGTTTTCAGAAAGCGGCAGGATTTTAAAATTTTGCGAAGCAATAAAATCTTTGATTAATTCCGCATGTTTTTCTGAATTTGCGCCTTGGAGCCATTCCATATAGCTAAAGATCGACAAAAATTTTTCTTCTGTCTGGTTTAGCGCAAGAGCGGCTTTGCTGTTCTTGCGCTCAAACCAAATCAGAATGTCAGTGTCGAAGAGCATGATGATCAATATCTCGGGCCGCGCAGGCGGTTCATTTTTTCACGAACAGATTCTTTTTCCTGATCACAAAATCCAAACAGAGGATGATTTTCAGAGCAGGAGAGACCGGTTCCGACTGGATGAATGATTCCGGCCTCTTTGCCGTGATAGAGAATATGGACAACTTCTCTGCGTTTAAGAGCGTTTAAAACTTCTTTCATTTTGTACCTAAGATCGACAATGGTTGCTTTCACAGCTCTCCTTAAATAATGTCTAGTTGAACTATACATTATTTAAGGAGCTGAATCAAGAGATCGTCACAAAAGAAGTCTAGCCGATAGAATAGAATATGTAAATAAGTATAATTATGAATATAGTTAAAATCATATTTTATTTTTGGAAATAAAGAATAAGACTTCCAAAAGCAAGTGGGTTCAGCCACAACATGACTCTTGTTTTGCTCAAAAAGCGGATGCTGCCTGCCGGCAGGCAGGCGATTCGAACTCGCAGTCCAAGAATCAAATTTAAGATCTTCCGCAATGTTGGGTGGTGGGATGAAAGCAGAGAAGCTGGGCTGTGAATTCTAAATAAATCGAAACGCTTTTATTTTACGCGATCATTTCTGCCTCGAATCTTTAGCAGCTTCCTGTTATATCCTTTTTCATTTTAGCGAATCTGAAATGAAAAACAGCTTAATAAAAAGACTGTGGAAGGTGTTTTCTTCGAGAACTCGTTTATACTTAAATCAGGACTTTGAAATTGAGTTTGATGGAACCTCATGAGTTTTATTTTGAGATAAAAGGGGAGATGGACTGTGGTAAATGGGAAAACAATATTAGTTGTTGATGATGAAAAAGCGATCTGTGAATTAATTAAAGCTCTTTTAGAACCGGAAGGGTTTAATGTTTTTGCGGCTTACAATGGAGAAGACGGACTCAAGCTTCTTCAAAGCATGATTCCCGATTTGATCATCTTGGATATGAATATGCCAAAGATGAGCGGGATTGAATTTTATTCAAAAATTGCAAAGCCGAAGGACGCAACGCCGATCATTCCTGTTTTGGTTTTGACGGGCCGAGGCAATATGAAAGCCATGTTTGAAGGGTTTGATGTGGGCGGGTTTATTTCGAAGCCTTTTAATGCTTCTGAATTGATTGAAATGGTAAAAAAAATTGTAAGTAAAGAGCCTTCCTAAAATGCTGCGATTTCCATTATTTGGAGAACACACGCGCGAAAACACACGAACTATTTTCCTTCCTGTCTTTTCTTCCGCGATCCGGTTGATGAATCGGCTGACCTACTTTAAAAAGTTCATACTCGTCGGGGTTCTTTTTGCTCTTCCGCTAGGCTTGGTTCTTTTTCTCTTAGTGGGTGAGCTTGATGATCGGATTAATTTTTCTAAAAAAGAATTAGTAGGAAACACAATACTCAGCGTTCTGCGCCCCATTTTAGAAGATCTTCAAGTTGAGCGCGGTATGAAACGTGTATTTAAGGCCCAGGGCGACTTTGTCTCAGAGGAGATGTTGGATTCAATCAAAAAGAAAATTCAAAGCGGCATTGATCGTGCTTCTGCCGTGGAACGAGAAACAAGAACAATCGTTTCAATCGATAAGAAGTGGCGATTGTTTCTGGATAAGAGACAAAATCACTTGATGCATGAAGCCTCCATGACAGGCGAAGATAATTTTGAGAGTGACACGAGTCAAATCGATGATTTTTTAAAGCTGCTGAACGATGTGGCGGATCGGTCCAACCTGATTCTTGACCCGGGCCTCGATAGTTATTATTTGATGAACACAATCGTTGTGAACCTGCCCACGTTAACGGAGCAAATAGGGCAGGCGCGAAGTTTTGGGACGATGGTGGCTCTTAAAAAAAATAAGAATTATCAGGATACTTTTTTATTAAGTCAGCTGCTTGGAACAATCGCACGGAGCGAGGAAGATCTTCAATATGGTTTTGATGTTATTTTTCGTGAAAACCCTTCGCTCCGACCACGCCTAGAATTCTTTTTCCGCCAAGCGCTTCAAAAAACGGACGTGTTTAGCCAGAGTTTAAAAGAAGACCTTCTCCATATTGAGCAGATTGTGATTCAACCGAAAGGTTATTGGGAGGTAAGTGCAGCGGCGATTCAGGCAAATTTTCGTCTCTATGATGCTACGTCAAAAGCATTAGACGAGGTTTTGCAGAAGCGCATTGACAGGCTGTCGAAGAAGAAGACGTTTGTGCTCTTTTTTACGATCGGCATGACTTTGATAGTTGTTTATCTCGTAGTTGCATTTTATATCGCTGTGATGGGAATGATCATTGCTCTTGGCAACGTTTCAAAACAGATGGTTTTAGGTGGTGTGGGTAATAAAGTCATCTTGCCCGATATCCAGGATGAGATGGGGGATGTTGTGCAATCATTTAACCGTGTTGCGGAGAGCTTGTCACTTAAAGCGGATAAGCTTTTTGCAAGTGAGAAGCTTCTTCTGAGTGTGCTTCAAGCTCTTCCTGTCATTGTGTTCTGTAAAGATATCAAAGACAATTTCAAATGGACTGTGTGGAATAAAAAAGCGGAGGAAGTTTTTGGAATTACAGCGGAAGAGTGTCTTGGAAAAAGTGATTATGATTTTTTTCCGACAAACCAAGCGGATTGGTTTAGAAGTAAAGATATTGAAGCAAGCCAGACAACAGAAACGATTGATATTCCCGAAGAGATTGTTTCGACTAAAAAAGGGCCCCTGCTTTTACATACTCGAAAAATTGTGATTCGAGATACTCACGGAGAGCCGCTGCTTCTTCTCGGGGTTTCGGAAGATATTACTGAACGCAAAAAATCCGAAGAAAAGTTGAAGAAAATGGCTGATTCCGTGCCGGGGGTTGTTTATCAGTATTCTTTGGATAAAGAAGGCGTTCAAAAATTCCTTTTTATGAGTGCCTTTGCTCAATCTCTTTTTGGTGTGTCGGCAAATGCAATTGTGGATGATTTTAATGTGCTATGGAATCTTATTTTGCCGGAGGATATTGATGCGCTTGTTCGATCGATTCAGGTTTCCGCGGAAACTCTTAAGCCTTGGACCTGTGAGTTTAGAGTCAAAGACACTCAAGGAAAATTAAAATATATTCAAGGTGATTCGGTTCCTGAAAAGCCTCAGAGCGATGGAACGATTATTTGGAACGGTGTTTTGAGTGATATTACTCCCCGCAAACTTCTTGAACAGCAGTTGATGCAATCGCAAAAGATGGAGGCTGTGGGCAGTTTGGCTGGCGGAGTTGCGCATGATTTCAATAATCTTTTGACTGTCATTAATGGCTATGCTGATTTGATTGCGCGTCAGCTTAAACCGGATGATCTGATGCGTACAAAGATTGAGGAAATTCAAAAAGCAGGCGGTCGTGCAGCAGGGTTGACAGCGCAGCTTTTAGCATTTTCTCGGCGGCAAGTGGTTCAGGCGGAAGTTGTGGATCTCAATGAACAGATCGTGGATATGGATCAGATGCTGCGTCGCTTGATTACCGAGCAAATAGAGCTTGTGACCTTACAGGCAACCGACTTGGGGCGCGTCAAAATTGACCCGAATCAGTTTCAGCAAATCGTGATGAATTTGGTTGTGAATGCGCGCGATGCCATGCCGAAAGGCGGGAAAATCACATTAGAAACTCAAAATAAAAATCTTTTCGAGGATTATATTTCTGACCAAGTCAAGATTCCCGCGGGAAAATATGTTGTGCTCGCGGCGAGTGATACGGGTTGTGGGATGAGCGCTGAAGTAAAGACGCGCATTTTCGAACCTTTCTTTACAACTAAAGAACAGGGTAAGGGTACAGGGCTTGGACTGGCAACTTGTTATGGTATTGTCCAACAGGCGAATGGGTATCTTTATGTTCATAGTGTCTTAAATCAAGGAAGCACTTTTAAAGTCTATCTTCCGTTGATAGAAGAGAAGGGAGATGCCTTGCCCAAAGAGCAAACCGAGGACGCGTTGCCGCGCGGTGAGGAAACAATCCTTCTTGTGGAAGATGAAAGCGGTCTAAGGAACTTTGCGGGTGAGTTAATGAGAAATTTAGGGTATGAAGTTCTTGAAGCAGAAAATGGTGAAGACGCTTTGCGTGCGATCAAGGAAAGCCAATCTAAAAAAATAGATCTCATTTTAACAGATGTCATTATGCCGCGAATGGGTGGAAAAGAGCTGGTAAAACAAATTAAAAATTTATATCCTGATATAAAAATTTTGATGATGTCAGGTTATACGGGTTCAGATGTGTCAGGTGATTTAGATGAAAGTATTCCGTTTCTTCAAAAACCTTTTTCTTTGAAACAGCTCTCGCTGAAGATTCGATCCGTATTAGCGGCGGGGGGGGGGGTAAGTAATCGTAACTGCTGAATTAAAAAAGCGATGCCTTCCTGAATCCGCGTAAAAAATTCCGTTTCTAGTCCATGAATGGGTCTGTCCTTGGCGCGCAAAGGGTGGGTGGTGTTGGCAATAATCGGAGAAGCAAGGCTTTGAAAGCTTGAATGATTTGAAGGTGCTTTTATTTTACCGCGATCATTTCTGCCTCGAATATCGCTCACAGGATCGGGCGTGTATTACTGGTAATGCGTTCAGACTTTGTCTTAGAAAGGTCTGAAATTAGATAAGAAAAAACGCTTTGATTTTGCTCAGACAGTTGCCTGCCTGACCGGTAGGCAGGTGTCCGTTGGCACAAAACTCGCAAATCAAACTTTCGTTTTTTCTTATTCCGCAATAGTGGGGTGAGGGGCATGAATCAGAGAAGCTAAGCCGCGAATACCAAGTCACTCGAAGACGCTTAATTTATTACGGATATTCCTGCCTCGAATTTCAGAGTAGCTTCCCATAATATCTTTTTCCATTTGGGCGGTCTTCGGCCATAAACACTTTATCTTTGGCAGACTTATTATTATGGTTGGATCACACGATCAGGCGTGTATTACTGGTAATGCATTCAGACTTTGTCTTAGAAAAGTCTGAAAATAAAATAGGAAATTAGAATTTCAATTGGTTTGAAGTATCGCCTTTGAAACATTCAGCTGCTCAAACAGCGGATGCTGCCTGTCTGCCGGCAGGCAGGCGATTCGAACTCGCAGTTTAAGAATTAAATTTACGTTCCTTGGCAATGGGTGGTGGGCAATAATCGGAGAAGCAAGGCTTTGAAAGCTTGAATGATTTGAAGGTGCTTTTATTTTATCTTGATATTTTCTCCCTCGAACTTCAAAGCAGCTTCCCGTTTTATCTTTTTTCATTTGGACGGAGCACAAATGAAAAAATAAATTTAAATCTTTTTCCGGTTCTGCTTAGCCGAACCGGAAAAAGGAATGCCTGGAAACTAGATTGCTGAGGTTGAGGAATAATGTTTCGGGAAGATTATTGAGCATTCGAGAAACGTAGTTTTACCGGCGTGTTTCTCCGCTTCTTGCCCCCACACCTCATTTGCGATGATGTCTTGGAATAAGAGTTTAGCCTGCGAGTTCCGCAGGCCAAAGGCCGAGGACTGAGTTAGCGGGAGAGATTCTTATTCCAAGACCTGCGTGCGGTATGAAAAATAAAATTTAACAGAGCAGTTGCAATTATATTTTAAACGCGGAGCTGCTTTTCAGCATCGACCACATCACGATCAATTAATTTGCGGGCTTTCAGCGCAGTGGCCTGCAATTTCGCGGGGGAATTCGGGGCATGCTGAATTTCGCGCAAGAGCTGAATGATCATGCGCAAATGCCGCACAAAACCGCCTTCGTCTTCCGTGGTGCATTTTAAAATTTCGTCAAAATCCAAGCCATGCACCCATTTCTCGACGGGTTCTGCCAAATAAAAATGCGGCCGTTTCGTGAAAGGAAAAATATCATATTTTTCTTCGCGTTTATGAATCAGCCGGTGATGATGGTTCGCGGCCTTGAGCAATTCTTCATGCTCGTCGGATAAAGGCTTCGCGAAATCATTTTTGCGCGGTTCAAAAATCAGTCCCGAAAGCAAAACCGATAGATCGGCTTCATTTAAATGTTCGAGCATGTCGCCCGCGCGCATTTCAGCAAGCATGAGCTCGTAGCCAAAAATCGTGGAAGCGAAATTGCCTTTTTCGGTTAATCCCGCGGGCGTTAAATAACCCAAATCCTGAAGCATGTCGAGCTTGCTTTCCAACAGCAGGCGGCCTTCGTCCTGACGCTTACGCGAAGATTGGTAGCAGTGGAATGTTTTTGGATAAATCGTGAGCAGGTCGCGCCCTAAGTTGCGGTAAAGGTTCAAAAGTGTCGCGTATGTAGTATTAAACTGGCTGCGCACTTTTTCCGGATCGCCCTTGATAACACGTAAAACCTGAGAATAGGGAATACGGTCGGGTTGAACGCGGGAATAGACAAAACCTTCATGATCCAATCCGCGGCGCCCGGCGCGGCCGGCCATTTGGAAAAAATCGCGCGTGGTTAAAAAATCAAACCCGCTGCCGTAAAACTTTTCAAGCTCATCAAAGATGACTGCTTTCGCGGGCATATTAATTCCCAGCGCGAAAGTCTCCGTCGTGAAAATCATTTTGATAAGGCGGCTTGTGAAAAGCCGTTCGACAACTTCTTTAAGCGTCGGAAGCATGCCAGCGTGATGATAAGCGACGCCTTGCATGATCAGCGGGCGAATCGCTTCGGCCGAGGCTTCACCCTCAATATCGAATTGATTCAGCAGTTGATCAAATAATTGTATGACTTTGACGCGTTCCTCCTTGGTCAGAAAATTCCAATTTCCGGTTTCATGCGCGAGGATTTCGGTTTTACGCCTGCCGAAACAAAAATAAATCGCGGGCAGACGTTTCTTATCGATGAGCTCGCGGATGATTTGAGTCAGTGTATTAGGCTGCGGCCGGGGAGGACGAATACCGCGGCGTCTTTCGCGGCTGCTCACACGCCAGGAATCTTTGCTCCAGTAGCCTTCTTTCAAAAGATGGCGGTCGTCCTCATAAATTTTATTCTGGCATTGATAGAGAAATTTGAGCGGCACGGGGCGGTGTTTTTCGACAATCACTTGCAGGTCGCGTCCATGAATACTTTTAATCCAATCCGCGAGTTCCTGGACATTCGGAATCGTGGCCGAGAGTGCCAAGATTTTGATTTCAGGCGGAGTAAAGAGCAGCGACTCTTCCCAGACGGTACCGCGTTCGGCGTCGTCAAGATAATGCACTTCGTCAAAAATAACCCAATCCACGCTTGTGACACGGGTTTCCGCTTCAAAGAGACAGTTGCGGTAAATTTCGGTGGTCATGATTACGACCGGAGCCTCAGGATTAATCGAAACGTCGCCTGTCAGAATGCCGACTTTATCAATGCCGTATTCTTCTTTAAAATCGCGGAACTTTTGATTGGAAAGAGCTTTGATAGGCGCGGTATAGATGACTTTTTTGCCTTTTTCAAGCGCCTGGCGCACGGCCGCATCAGCAATGACTGTTTTTCCCGCGCCGGTGGGAGCGGAAACAAAGAGGGAATGCTCATTTTCGATCCAGTGGAGAGCTTCTTTCTGGAAGGGGTCGAGCTCAAACGGAAAATCTTTCATCGGCGTAGTATAGAGAGCTGGGAGCTTATCGCCAACAGCAAAGAGCATAGAGTTTGTTTGAGAAAAAATTAGCAAAACCGCTTAAATGTGCTTGCCGTAGGCAAAGAGTTTCCAATTTTTTTTTCGTTTGTGAAAAATAGAATCGCGATATTTGCGCTTATCGATGGGTCGTGCTTTTTCTGCTCAAAAAAATATTAATAAACTTCGCAACGAGGACCAAATGTTGTTTGTGCGCACTCACAGCAAACTAGCTCTTTGTAGCAATGACACTTATTAAAGATAATCATGCTATTTATTGCTATTTTTTGAATCTTCAAGAAAGTGTTTGATGGTGTACCCTTTGTATAAGGAACAGTGTATGCAAAATAAGTGTAGCTCTACAAAAAGGGTTTTGGTTTGGTGTTTAATCATCCTGCAGTGTGTCTGGATGTTAACGCCGAGCGATGTCTTTGCGCTCTCATGCTCGGATCTCGGGAGGCCGGAAGATGGCGGATTTAATTGCACAGACGGCGAGAATGGTGTTTCCGTTACAACGCTTCGCGATGTGAATTTAGATTTAGGAAACTTTGACTCTGTCGCAGGCAGCTTAAATGTATTTGATTTGTCCTTAGGCAACTTTACCGCGAATGTAATCGGAAGTAATCCCACCTTAATCGGCGGAAAGTTTGAGATTAAGAATGGCATCATGAGTATTTTTAATTCCCGGGGTGTGCATGTGTTAAGCACAGCCGACTTTAAGTTTGAGAATGGAAGCTTGCTTGCTGCGGCAGGCAACATGAATAAAATTACCGGGAAGATTGACGCAACGGGTTTTGTGCTAAATGAAGGCAAGTTTCACGGAACAGGCGATGTAGCATTCGTAGGCAAAGCAGTTGAGAACAAAGGCACAATTAATTTACCATTGAATCGAGTCTTTCTCGGAGCCGGCAAGGCCGTGACAGTTGGGTTGTCAGGCGATAATTTAGTTTCCGTGGTAGTAGCCGAGGGTGATGAATTAGGCGCAGGAGAAGAAGTATTTGATTTCGAAGGTAAGAAGGTCAAGAACCAGATTGAAAACAGCG
>JAYSWD010000032.1:0-2543 GCA_043718225.1 Candidatus Omnitrophota bacterium | reverse complement strand
TGTGATGACGTCTAAGTGATAAGAGGGCATATTTTTTATATGAGATGAGACACAAGACACAGGACACAAGACACAAGCGGCAAGCTGCTTTGGCTTTGCTTTTCTGGTGTCTTGTGTCTTGTGTCTTGTGTCATGACTCGTTGTGTCCTTTTATTTACTTCCCGCATTAACGGCCTGCATCTTTTCGTAGTTTTCAATGACATCTTCAATCGCGCCGGCCATGTAAAAACATTGTTCGGGAATATGATCAAATTCTCCGGCGGCGACGCGTTTGAAACTTTGAATAGTGTCTTTCAGGCGGACGTATTTTCCTTTAAGACCCGTGAAGGCTTCGGCGACGTTAAAAGGCTGAGACAGGAAACGTTCCAGCTTACGGGCGCGCACGACGACTTGTTTGTCTTCAGGGGATAATTCGTTGATTCCAAGAATAGCAATAATGTCGCGCAGGTCTTTATAGCGCTGCAAAATACGCTGCACTTCGCGGGCCGTATCATAATGTTCTTGGCCGACAATGCGCGGATCTAAAAGGCGCGAGGTGGAGCCCAGCGGATCAACAGCCGGATAAATTCCGAGCTCAGCAATTTGACGCGAGAGCACGGTGACACCGTCTAAGTGCGAGAAGGCGGTGGCAGGCGCGGGATCGGTTAAGTCGTCGGCCGGAACGTAAATGGCCTGAACGGAAGTAATGGATCCGGATTTTGTGGAAGCGATACGTTCCTGAAGCGCGGCCATTTCGGTTGCGAGATTCGGCTGATATCCGACGGCTGAGGGCATACGTCCCAGAAGTGTGGATACTTCAGAGCCGGCCTGCGTGAAGCGGAAAATATTATCAATGAATACCAGCACGTCCTGATGGGCTTCGTCGCGGAAATACTCAGCCATGGTAATGCCTGTGAGCGCGACACGGAGGCGCGCTCCGGGCGGTTCATTCATTTGACCGAACACCATGGCAGTTTTTTTGATGACGCCTGATTCTTTGAGTTCCAGCCAAAGGTCATTTCCTTCACGAGTCCGTTCTCCCACGCCGCAAAACACAGAAACGCCGCCGTGTTCTGTCGCGATATTATGAATGAGTTCCTGCACGATAACCGTTTTTCCCACGCCGGCGCCGCCGAAAAGTCCGACTTTTCCGCCCTTTGGATACGGAGCGAGAAGATCCACGACTTTAATACCGGTTTCAAGTACGGAGGTAACGGGAAGAAGTTCTTCATAAGTAGGGGCCTTACGGTGAATCGGGTAGCGCTTGTTTTTATCTTTCACATCCCCTTGTTCATCGATGGGGTCGCCCAGAAGATTAAAGATGCGTCCCAGCGTTTGATCGCCGACGGGAACAGAAATCGGAGCGCCTGTGTCCCGGCATTTCATGCCGCGCACAAGGCCTTCGGTGGAAGCCAGCGCGATACAGCGCACGATGTTATCGCCGACATGCAAAGCGACTTCGAGAACGAGAATTTTTTTGTTTCCCGCAACTTCGGTTTCAATTTCAACCGCGTTTAAAATCTTGGGGAGCGTTTCCGGATCAAACTGAATATCCACACTGGGCCCGACGACCTGAACGATTTTACCGAATGACATAACACCTCCAAGAAAAAGTTAAATCTAAAATTGTAAATTTTAAATTGCTTGTTTTTATCTAAAGCGAATAATTTTAGATTTTCAATTTACGATTTTACTTGAGTTTTAATGCTTGCGACCCTGATACGATTTCAATTAATTCTTTTGTGATCGAGGCCTGGCGTGCTTTATTACGTGCAAGTACCAGGCGGTCAATCATTTCCCGTGCGTTTTTAGTCGCCAGATTCATGGCGGTCATACGGGCAATTTGTTCTGAAACAATGGCCTCAAGAAAAATCATGCGCACTTTGGCTTCAAAGAAAAGAGGAACCAGTTTTTCAAATACGAGTTCAGGGGACGGCTCGAAAATATAATCGCCGGCTTCCTCCAAGGCTTTGGCATCGGCCTGAGGTTTTTCCAGAGGCAGAAGTTTTTCAGTGACGGCCTTATAGCTCGTGACATTTTTGAAATGGCTGTAAATCACATCAATGCTGTCCACTTCACCGCTCAAATAAAGATTTTCAAGCGTCACGCGCAGCTCGGTGAGAATCTCCTCCACGCGGCTAGCCCGAATATCAACGAAGCTGGCGCGGGCGACCAAGTCCAGACTTTTGGAAGCCGTCACGCCGGATTTCCCAACCGCGATATAAATGGGTTTGACGGTTTGTTCTTTTGTGAATTTATGAGCCATAGCCAGCAAATCATTATTATAAGAACCGCAAAGGCCGGCATCAGACGTCATGAGGACGAGCGCTTTTTTTCCGCCTAATGCGGCATTTCCGCTCAAGGAGGGATCTGGTTTTTGCCCGCCTTTGGAAATTTTTCTTTCTTGGGGATTCAGGAACGGATGCTTTTTTGCGTAAGGGCCGCCGCTTAAACGTTTCAGAAGATTTTCAAGCCCCTGCGTGAAGGCGCGGGACTTCGTCATCATATCCTGAAATTTCCTCAGCTTCGACGCTGCGACCATTTCCATAGCGCGCGTAATTTTT
>JAYSWD010000031.1:0-7530 GCA_043718225.1 Candidatus Omnitrophota bacterium | reverse complement strand
GGACGCGCATTCGGACGGTCAACTTTATTAACCACGAGAATCGGTTTCAAATGCAGTTCGAGCGATTTGCGTAAAACGAATTTTGTTTGCGGCATCGGGCCGTCGAGAGCGTCAACGAGAAGAAGCACTCCATCAACCATACGCAGAATACGTTCAACTTCGGAACCAAAGTCAGCGTGGCCGGGAGTATCAACGATGTTAAAAGTAATCCCCTTATAAACCAGCGATGCATTTTTTGAAAAAATTGTAATACCGCGCTCGCGTTCAAGCGGGTTGAAATCCATGACGGTATCTTCGCCTTCTTTGAAGACGTAAGTACCACCCGCCTTGAGCAAGGCATCAACCAAAGTGGTTTTGCCGTGGTCAACGTGAGCTACAATTGCGAAATTCCGTACGTCATGTCTGCGTTTTTGAGTGGGCATAAAAGTCTGTTTCTATTCTCCTGATTATATAAATCCTGGTCCAATTCCGTCTGCTTAAAAGGGCGACTTGAAGAGGGGTTCGAAGCCGCGAATTATACAGCAAGCAGCTCTCAGCGCCAAGGAACAAGTTCACCTTGAAAAAGAGGGGTAAATGAAAGGATTTTCATATTCAGGAATGCTATAACGTGCCTCTTGGAATACGTCCGATAATAAACCACACTCTAAGTAGGAAGCATTCGCACTCTCATTCGAGAATGCGGTCCGCTGTGGGGGCGGATTAAATAAGCTGAAAGGACACAATATGAAAACGAATCTGGATACGACACATCGTATGATTCGACTGGTACTGGGAATTGTTCTGGCGGTGGTTCACTACAAGCTCAACATTCATGTGGGGCTTTATTTTCTCGCCGGATACCTGGGACTGACGGGGCTGTTTGGTTTTTGCCCGTTAATGGGTTTCTTTAAAAAAGCATAACAGGTCAACCCAACAAAATTCCGGAAACGCTTTATGTTTTCGGAGTTTTTTATTTTATCACAGCAAAAAACTAATCCTCAAACGAAACTCCCGGAGGTGCGTTGTACGCGGGAATGACAGAAAATCGGAATCTTAGATTCCTGCTTTCGCAGGAATGACTGGGTTTTACCCAGTCACAACCAAGCGAATCTCGGCAGGCAGTTTACGGGCAAGCACGCGAAAAACTTCTCCGCGCAACATATTCACGAGCGCACTTTTTTTTGTGGTTCCGATCACAACCGTTCGCACACTCAAAGCTTTTGCGGCATCGGCAATTAATTGCCCGGGATTGGCTCCGATTTGCCATACGGGAACCGCAGTAACTCCCCGCTTTTCAAGTTCGGCTTGCGCCATTGAAAAGACATGCACAGATTCAGGCGAAGGTTCGACTTCATCCAAAAGCATCGAAGCCGCCGGCGCGTCATCCACATAGCTTAAATAAACCGTCTTCTCACCTTTCGCTTCGGCCCGCATAACCGCTTCATCAATCAAATTAAGATTCATATATTTCAGCGCGACCATGGTTGACGCGGGATAAAGCGAGGCAAGCGCGCCGGCTTCTTCCACAGTAAGAACATTGACCATGCCTTCTGCTTCTTCGGCAACCGTCTTGACCGGCACTTTCTTCGAAAGCGCACTGGCCAAAAAGCCGCTGCCGACAACTAAAACCGCGAAAAGCAGCGCTTTTGGTTTTTGAATGCAGATTGTTAATTCGACCAAAATCATAATTGCTGCGGAGCCGGTTAAAAGAATTTTTTCCCAAAGTTTCATCGAGAGCCGGGAATTCGTTGCGCAAAAACCTAAATTTAAACTGATCGCGCCGACAACACCGACAGCGTACAGTTCCGCCAGCCCCAAAACATTCGTTTCTGCCAGAAGCACCAAAACAGGCAGACAGGCAGAAATAATAAGCGGAAGCCACGGCATGCCAAAATGATTGAGACGGGTAAAAATCTTCGGCAGCTCGCGATCTTTGGCGAGCGAAAACTGAATATTAACCAGCGCCCCGACGGCAGTATTCGCGGCCGACAATAATAACAACCCAAATGTAATCGCAATCACCTGCCCGTACCAGGGGCCGACATAATATTCAGCGATGGTTCTCAGCATGGCCTCAGAATGTTCTCCTATCACAAGCCCCGGAATCGCATTCATCGCAATGCCTAGTAAAAAAGTCAAAATTGAAACTTCAAGCAGCACGGGCCAAATCGCCTTGGCCGCTGTTTTACCGACCGGATTTTGCATAATACCCGTCATATTGGCGACCGCTTCAACTCCGGAAAGCGCCAAAACAATTCCGACGAATGAACTCCAGTTTTGCATGATGCTGCCGCGCGGCACAATCAATTCAACTTTGGAAAGATGCGGCACGGTAAAAACAAACAGCGCAATCGCTGATACGGATGCCGCGATTGCGATCAGAGCCGCGAAGCTTCCGATTTTTCCGGGGCCCACCCAGTTAATAAGTGAAATAACAATAATCGAAATAATCGCCCAAAACGCCGGATTGGGAACATGAAAATAATGAAACGCTTCAATCGCGCTAATCGATGCGGTAACGGTATATCCGGCGACCAGCAAAAATGCGCCGATTAAAGCAAATACACGCGAACGGCTTTTCGCGGCCGAATAAACTCCCCCGCCGTCGGGAAACAGGCGACAAATAATTCCATAGGAAATACCCACAGCCGCGGTTAGAAGAGACATCAATCCTAGGAAAAACCAGGAGGCGTGGCCTGAAATAGCGAAGGCAATACCGAGAACATAAGCTTTGCTCGTGCCCCAATCGCCGTAAAGCAAAGCCCCGGCCTGGTACCACTTGAGGTCGCGCGGACGGTTGACCCGTTTTAGAAGCATCATGGGTGTGGGTTCTTGGAAAGTCTGCAGGCCGCTTGTGAGGGCCTAACCGAAGATCGTAAAGAATATATGATTAAGAAGTTCATGGATTTGGTCGGATTAATATAGCAGAACGCCTTTACAAATCAACTGTCAGATAATGAAAACGCATCACCTTCCCAACCCCCGGCGTTAGGAAGGTTAAAGCGATGAGCAACAACTTATAGCAGAAAAGTCTAAAATCAAATGAGTGAGGGGTCAGGTTTAAAACGTTTCCTAACGCCGGGGGTTGGGGAAGGTGCGACGTGAAGGTGCGGCGGCTTTTCTGAGCTGGTGCCGGATTAACCTGACTTTTTTCCGGATTCGGCGCTTGCGTAAAATTTCTTTGGGGGAAGCAACTTCACTTTTGGGCGAATTTTTCCGCATCATTTCCGCATAAGCGCTGACATCATCATGATATTCTTCGGGACAGGAATAAAACCCGCGCCTAAAAATAGCCGCATCTGTAAACGTTTCGCGGTTCAAAACTATATCTCTTTTTTTGTTCAACGATTTCGCATTCATTCCACTCACGACTTCAATAAATGCAAGTTACGTACCGAAATATTTTTCTTCCCCCGCGCGAGCTTTGCGAGCGCAATAAAAAAAAGACGCAGTTCCGTTGACAGCCTCATAGCGCCGTTTTTTATCAAATCAAGAAGAAGTTTTTCAGCTGCGAGTTCGGAGTGAAACATCCGCTGTCTGAGCAGCTAAAAAATCTTCGGCTTGATTTGGGTCTTTTACTTTTGATAAATCACAAGCCCCCATCCGCTCTCCATCTCTCGGGGGTTAGGGGTTGAGAGACAGAGAAACGGATGAGAAACCTGATTTTAAATTAAATCATTACACCGATATTTTCGTAATTTGCGACAACATTAATCTTTCGAGCAAGTCGGCAATCGTCTCCTGCCGTGTATTAGCAAGAGAATCACCTTTATTACCGAAAATCACTAGTGCTTCAGGCGCAGCACCGAGCAACTGTGCCAGTATCACTGCCGGCATTGCGGCAACCTGACGAACTTCAACCACATCGTTTGCGTCAAACTTCTGAGTCCGCTTCATGCTTTCAACATAGGCCTGAAGCGAACCGTCTTTCGACTGCATAATCCATTTCACACTGATGCCGAACAATTGTCTTCTCATTATGCCGGCTGCGGCTTCATGCTCAGAATCGAAATACAGCACAAACTTCTTATTTGCTGCCTGTTGCGCCGCCAACTTGATGAACGCAGCATCAGGATTTACAAGCAATACCAAACCCGTGTTTTGCGCAAAATCTGAAACTCCCAGACCTTCACCCGCCAAGCGTGCAAGAAGCTTTTTAATCCGTGCCTTTTCTACATCCGCCACAACCGCTACCCCCTCATTCAAAGCCGCAGATAAATCTCCCGGTGGTAATCGTCGTTGTTCAGAACGTGCAGAAGATTTTTTCGGCAGAGCACGAAACTCAGAACGGACCGTGCGAACTTCTGTATGTTGAGCATCGGGAGGAACTTCGCCGCCTTCTCTTTGCAAAGCGGCATGCGCAACACTTAGACGCACCTGATCAAAACGAGTTTTTAATTCGGCGGAAACATTTTCCCTGCCAAAAAGCGCTGCAGCATCTTCGATTTCATCCAAAACTCGATCGAGATTGCCATTTAGCCCTGCTTGAATTTCGCCTTCCCACGAAGCTAATTGACTGTCCAAAAGCGTCAATGCGCGCGAAACGAATCCGTTTCTATCATTGGAGCTGTAAACAAGCGTTGCTCCATGTTCAGGGTGAACGGGAGAGATCCTAGTTGAATGTGTTGGACTTGCTTTTGAAAAATCAATCGTGGCCGATTTCTTATTTTCTTTTGAGCTGATAATTTTCAAATAGGCCGGAACTTCCACTTTTTCACGCTTAAGCATCGGAATTTCCACGTGGCGCAACAATACCGGCATTTTTTGCAAAACAGGCAACAACGCATCCACCATGACCGGCGAAGCGGTGGAGTGTGTCCCCGCTTTGCCGCGCGTAAAATCGGCAACAAATCTCACCAAATAAGTCCAAGGCTTATACCACTTCGGAGTGCCCAAATAACGCGCCAAGGCTTTGAAAAAAACGTACCCGGCTAAAACTTGCCGCGTCGCATCGATTTCATAATTGAAAACTTGCTGGACGATTTTTCTTTTAGACATTTGCTGAGGATCAAAAGTGTAAGAGTCGACAGGAATATGCGCATGCGTCGCCTTGACGTCGCGTTCGGGTGAGCCGCCGATTGTCAATTGATGCGCACCGGCTAAAGGCAACCCATACAGGTGCGACCAAGGTACGAAAACTCTGGATAAGATGAGCTTCCATTGCTTATGGACCATAGTGGTCGACTCGGCGCGATCGGCAAGCATGGCAATGCTTGCTTGAGGCATAAAAGCAACCGTCCAAAGCGAGCGATTCGGCCCACGCTCGTCCAAAGCCTGATTGGCTTCGACGCCGCTGATTTCGACGGCAGTAACATTGTAATTTTGTGACGTCAGTTTTCTCCCAGCTATTTTAATTACGCCTGCAACGCTAGCATGATTTGAAATCACTTCTATGATTTTCATGCCGGGCCGTGCTAAAAGTGCTTTCAAAAATTTCCGGTCGCTTTTATAGAAAATCAGGCGGTAAACCATAAACGCGATCGGCCAGCCGAAGAAAGTGTAAAGCATCACATCGCCAAAACTCGGCATGAAAAGCGCTGTCGCAAAAAAGCCGGTGAGCGTCGCAGCCCAAACCCAAACTCTTTTCTGAGTGCGCGGCTTCAATTCAAAATTGCCCTTATTGAGTTTATTCTTAATTAGGGCGAAAGCATAGGATACAGCGATAAAAAAGGCCGCGATCGCGGCGAAAGCAATCAAAGGATGCGCGCCGACAAGGGCAACGGCGCCCCAATTCAATAATTTAAAGATAGACGGCATTGAGCCGTATCCAAACCAATTACCGACCGTCAAAGCGATATAGAGGAAGGCGGCTACGAATCCGACAAGTCCTTCGGAAATGCGGCGCGCATAAGCCTCGCCCGCTTTGATTAAATTGGTGTTCGAATTTTCAGGATCGGGTGTTTTTTCAAGATCGACAGGACCCGATGCGGTATGACCAATAATAATTCCCACACTCTGGTCTACGAAAAGCTGCCAATTCGCTTCCATTTCCGCTAAATCCTGCTCGATGAATTTGCGGCTGTAAAACACTTCTTCACCGATCCTCCCCGGTAAATTACGCGTCATGAATGTCACTAATTCGTGGAGAGTTGCTTTCGTCGAAACAAAAGCTCCCATACCGATTTCCGCCGGGCTCCAATCGGCTTTAATCACCAAAATACGTTCAGGGCCAACAACTCGCGCAGCTGGACTAAAAGGATCCGTAGTGACAACAAAAAGCTCGGTAAGAACACGCGCTAGCAATTCGGTCGCTACAACGGTCCCTGAGTGTTGTCCTGTTCCCGTCGAAGCAACGGCCGTTAAAAACGGATCGTTCAACCCGAGGTGTATCTTGAAGCCTTCAATGTCCATATGATCGAGAATGGCAGACGCATCATTGTCATCGCGAATAAAGTCCTTCGCTTCGGTCAAAATATCATTGGAATCCATCACCTTCACACGCAGATCAGGATAAAGCACTTTCAAAGTTTGAGCCATAAGGACAAACAAAGAAACGTTCTTTTCTTTTCCGTACAAAAACAAATCCACTTCGCCACGCGGAAATGTCTTAGCTTTAGGAAGAAAGCGGCTTTGAAAAAAATTTTGACGATTACCAAAATCTTTCGCGGACGAATGCAAATTAAGATCTTTAATAGCCGCTGAAATACTTTCCCTCTGCGAAAACAATACCGCAAGCGCTTGATCCCGCAATATGTCCATTGAAAACCCGCCTGAAAACAACTCTTCTAAAAGTTCATTTTGAGCGGCATGAAGCTGACCTTCTGTAATCGGTTGTTGCCCATCCACTTTTGCAAGATGATCCGAAGCAAGTTGCAACGCTTTTGCCCGAACGAATTGAAGCCCCTCAGGCTTTGCAATTTGATTAAATGCTTCGCGGCGGAATGCCTCTGTCAGTAAATTTTGAGCGATTTTAAGCTGCTTCCCCTGAGGAGCGCTGATTCCAATGGTGCTTAAAAATTGCGGTGCTGCGGCTCGCGCTAATTTGACAAACACATCATTTTCATAACCAAGCTGGATTGAACTTTGCGTTGCCTCTGCAATTTTTCTTCCCACGGGGCCAGCCAAAATCGTTTTTGTGATTTCGGAGGCAATGGGATGTTTCGTCGTTTGAGAAGAAACAGATTGTGTGGTTGAAGTTGCCGAACGTGAAGACGATGTTACGCCATTAGAAGTCGCGCTTGAATTCTGAGACAGCTGCGCGCCGAAGTCGCTGTGAATGACATTCAAATAATGCGGGACGCGGCTCAGCTCATATTCACTGTGATCACCGGTGTCTGGAATTTCAATCGATTCCAGCCTGCGCAAGCGCGGAGCATGATCACCATCCCCTTCAAAAATTTCTTCTTGAGTTAATTCACGTGCCAGCATCACCGAATAAATTTTAATAAAAACATTTTTACCATCATGCGAAATTTCAGCCACTTCCCCCATGGCATCCAAATCGATCGCATATTGCATTCCTGCACCACGCGCCGCGTTGGCATCGGAAAAAGTTCCGATTTGCAATTTGCCTGCGATCATACCGAAAGCAATCGTGACGTTTTGTCCAAG
>JAYSWD010000004.1:0-8846 GCA_043718225.1 Candidatus Omnitrophota bacterium | reverse complement strand
ACTCTTCCAGATAAACGGCAGCGGCAATACCGAGCGGAATCGCAATCGCAATAGTCAATGAAACAACAAAAACACTTCCGAACAAAGCGGCATAAATTCCGGCTCTTTCGGGTTTGCGTGACGGAAAGCTGGTCAGAAACTGCCAGTCTAAACGTCTTAAACCATCCGAAAGCGCGTCAAACAAAAGAAGCCCAAGCGTGGTCATCGCGATCGACATGGCAATCCACGCGATTATTCTAAAAAGAATTTCATTTCTTTTTTGCGCCGCAATCACGCGTTGAATCGGTACACCGCCCTTAATCATGTGTACACCTCACGATAGCGCTTACGCAGCTTGTGTCCGATGATATTGAGCCCGAAAGTAAGCAGAAAAAGCATCGTTCCGACGGCAAATATGGTGCGATACTCCAAAGTTCCGTTCGGCACATCCCCCAAACTCACCTGGACGATAAAAGTCGTCATGGTCATGACCGGTTCTAAAGGGTTGAGCGTCATTTGGGGCATTTGCCCGGCGGCAATCGCGACAAGCATGGTTTCGCCGATGGCACGCGAAATCGCTAAAATAAAGGACGCGGTAATGCCCGAAAAAGCGGAAGGAATAACCACTTTAAATGAAACCTGCAATTTGGAAGAACCGAGCGCATACGCGGCATTGCGCAGGCTTTGCGGAACAGCGTACATCGCGTCTTCGGATAAAGAAGAAATTAACGGCAAAATCATGATGCCCATCACAATTCCGGGCGAAAGCGCGTTAAAACCGGGTAATTCAGGAATTATTTTCTGCAAAAGCGGTGTCACAAAAAGCAACGCGAAGTATCCGTAAATAACCGTGGGAACGCCGGCGAGAATTTCAAGAATCGGTTTTACGATTCTTCTAAAGCGCGGTGAAGCATATTCACTTAAATAAACCGCGATAATAATTCCGAGGGGCGCGGCCACAACCAGCGCGATAATCGAGGTCAAGAAAGTTCCGCAAAGAAGCGGGGCAATTCCAAAATGCTTATCCGTGAAAAGCGGCGTCCATTGGGTGTCAGTAAAAAACTTAACAATCGAGACTTCTCTAAAAAATTCGAATGTTTCGAATGATAGAACACCGATAATGCAGATAGTCGTAAAAACAGAAACCAGCGCGCAAAAAAGCAGCACGGATTGAATCCACTTTTCTTTCCAGCTTCCGATTTTAGATTTTTTCATTCTTATCCTGCGTTTCCACAAATACCGCGAAGCGAACCGACTTATCAGCCCCCAATTTCCTTCCGCGATCTGAGGTTCATCGAAAAGCGCGAAAGAGGACAGAAAGCAACGAGGACTTCCGGTAAACGGTTATGTTTTCGCGCAACCGCTCGCAGGAAGTCCTCGGAGATTAGGGGTTTCGCACCCGGAAATCAATTATTTTTTTTCTTGCGAAATCAAACCCGAAATTTTAAAGCCAACCGCGCCCTTGCCCTTAAAGATTGAGCCGGTTTTTCGGTTATTCAGTTTTTCTGAGGCATAGGTGTAAGCTTCGTCGGGCAATTGAACATAACCCACTTCTTTAACCAGGTTTTTTGCGTTTTGCAGGTAATACTCCACAAAAGCCTTAACCTCTGGTTTTTCCAAAGACTTCTTATTTACATAAATAAAAAGCGGGCGCGAAAGCGGTTGATAAGTTCCGCCAATGACGGTTTCAGCCGAAGGCAAAACTGCGCCGTTTCCACCATCTACTGCAACAGCTTTGAGCTTGTCTTTATTTTCTTCATAATAAGACATACCAAAATAACCCAATGCATTAACGTCGCTTGCGATTGCCTGAACCACGACATTATCGTCTTCACTGGCGATATAATCACCGCGGCTGGATTGCGCCTTGCCGTTAATCGCTTCGGTGAAATAGTCAAAAGTTCCGGAGTCCGTTCCCGCGCCAGCAAGCTTCAAAGGAGCATCGGGAAAACTGGACCGAATTTGATTCCAGTTTGTGATTTTTCCCTGCGCGCCGGGTTCCCACATTTTCTTGAGTTCCGCTTTGGTCAATGTCGCGGCCCAATCGTTCTTTGGATTGATCACGACAGCCAAACCATCGAAAGCAACCGGAAGCTCGATATATTCGATACCCGCATCAAAACACAAGTCGATTTCTTTGGTTTTAATGGGACGTGATGCATTAGAAATATCAATTTCGCCTCTGCAGAAACGCTTAAAACCGCCGCCTGTTCCGGAAATACCGACAGTCACCATCGCGCCGCTGCCCTGTTTTTGAAATTCTTCGGCAACCGCTTCAGTGATCGGATAAACCGTACTTGAACCGTCGACCGCGATTGTTCCCGCGGCAAAAACTTTTTCGCCTGAACTAACTATGGCAAGCAACGCAAAAAGAGCCGCCATTTTTTTTAATTCATTCATTTTTTTCTCCTTTTATTCCTGCGAAAGCAGGAACCTTTGTCTTTAAACTAAAATTGGAATTTTTTTGTTTTTCTTATTTTGAGAACCATAAAACTATCATTGCTGAGACGCTGATTCTATTGGGCTATTCGGAGCTTAAATGTAATTTCTAAGTAAAGTGAATCTGATTAGCCCACAAACCCCGCCGCACCATAAGGCCGGTGCGACGGAATTGTTTGGGGAAAATGGTTACCACTTCCAGGAAAGATCCAACTGATAGCGCTGTGTAAGATATTCGGGTGCGCTGCCCAGCCCCGCCAAATTCGAAACATTTCTTACATAAAAAGCCGCCGCGCCAAGCTCAAGATAATCGGTAAGCATATATTTAGCTTTGATTTGACTGCCCTGCTTATCGGCGTGCCCATCACCAAAGTCACTGTCCGCAAATTGCCCTACCACGGAATTGGGAGCAATATACTTATACGTGTAACCCGCTTCCCATTGACCTTTTGTTTTAGCTTCGCCGAGTGTAAAACCGACCGCCCACGCATCATTGAAGTTTCCGTAAGAAGCTTCCGGAGCTTTTTCATTCACGTTACGCGCCCAATCAAAAAAGGTGCGCATCACCGGAAGAGACGCGATGGGTTGAAATTTAAACTCGTTATACCACTCAAAGACCATGAAGTCGGTATCAAGCTGAGTCGTCGGAGCGGCAACATTAGGATTACGCGTTGTCACACCGCCCGATACAAAGTTTGAATTTGAGGAAAAGCCGCTATAATCATACATCGACGCTGAGGAAAGCCAACTTACAGGCTTCTCCATGCCGGGAACTTTAAATTTAGGATTCAACCCAATTTGATAAGCAAACAAATTAGCATCGGTTGTACCCACCGCTTCCGCGGTGCCTGTTTCGTTAAGGACAAACTGCCCCGCCGTGGCATAGCCCAGTACTTTCAGATTTCCTTCATCAAAAAGCCGAAAATCCATTTTTTCGTAAATACCCTCGGGCTTCACATCGCGGTCCCAAATCAAATCGGAGGAACCCTGCTCGAATGGATTCTTGAATTTACCCGCGGTAATTTCTGTCTTGGAAATCGGGCCGGTAACTGCCCAAGCAGGCGTATACGTCGCCCAAGCGCGGTCAATGACAATCGTATCGAAGTTGAAATTGCCAGAAAATGATGTGTTAGTCGAACTCACATCCGTCAATGAGCCGGAAGCAAGTGAAAATCCCGCCATGATTTCATCGCTGAATTTCTTCTCAAGCCCCATGCGCAAGCGGTAACGAAAACGATTTCTATCGTTTAAATTAACTGAGTTTGCACTGTTTGTAGTAACGGTACCCGCACCGTTATTTGTGTTATGAAAAGCCTCATAACGAAGACGAAGATCTCCGGTAAACTTGAGATCTTTGAACGTCGTATAATCCGGGCCCAGTTCTTTGGCCAGACGTGCTTTAAATTTCATTTCTTCGGCTTGAGCATCAACCGGTAATTTACCAATATGTTTGCCGCCGGTTTGGCCTTCAATCGAAGCAATTTTCGCGTTTTGCGAATTGATCGTTTGCTGCATGGAAGACATTTGCTGCTGCATCTGCTCAACGAGCTTGTTGAGGTTCGCATCTTGCGCGAACAAGGTTGAGTTGAGACAGAAAACCGCAAGCGTCGCGACGCTCAAAACTTTGATTATTACTTTCTTTTTCATGTGTCATCACCTTCATTGCTAGATTGAGGAATCACAAACACCTGTTCCAAACGGCTGAATGATAGAAAAACAACGTCAAGAACTCATGATGAACATGTAAGGTGCGTGTAAAACTTTACATGGGGCTTTTCTTCTGCATGTTGTTTTTTTATTCACGTTAACCGTTTACTGGTGAAGCTTACTTAATTCCTTTATTACTGCGACAGAAGATTAATTGCCTGATGCAAAATGCGTGTGAGGTTGATGTGAATTAGATGTAAAAGAAAAGCAGCATAAAAGCTGTTCTGAGGATGGCGACTAAAACAAGAAGAGAAAGAGAAGGAAAGAGTGTTATTGTTAAAACTAATCTGCTATATTTTTTCAGCGGTATCGAGGATCCAGCCGGATTCATCCTTTTGCTTGGAAAAAGCAAGCCGGTAATATTCTCGGGGCAGATCTTTCCACGACAGAATTTTGAAAGCTTCCAGGGGGCTTTGAACACCCACAATAAACCATTGCGGCCGGTCTTCGTGTTCCACATCCGGATTCTCGAAGTCCATGGTCACAAGTTTCAAAAGATTTTTTTCATGCACGGCATCTTTGGCTTGTCCCAAAACAGAATCCACATTTCCCTGCCGTTTTTGCAAAGGCAACTCCCCGCGCAAAACCTCTTTGATCAAAAAAGAAACTGCCGCTGTGGGAAGAATGCCTTGAGCTGAGGCGGAGTCCAACGCATCCACGACTGTTTCAGGCGCAAACGCCTCAACTTTAAAAAGCCGCGCCTTTAAAATTAATTTCTGAGTCTTGGGAGCCGCATGGATCGGGAAAGTCGTTGAAATAAAAAAAATTGCCACGGCAAAAATAATAAAAAAATGCCGCGCCTTAATTTTACGTAACAGCATGCTTGACGCTTTTATCGATTTGAATCGCTTTGTCCAGTTCCTGCCACATGCCGAGGTCCGGATTTACTCCCAATTCTTTGGCTTTTTTCCAATCATTAAGCGCAAATTGAAAATTATTCTGATAAAAATAAGCAATGCCGCGATTTAAATAAGCTTCGCCGTCCAGCGGATTTGCGGCAATTTGCTCGCTGATCAACTGCGCGGCATCACCCGGAAACGCCGCGCCCCAAACTTGAAAAAGCAAATCCTTTTCCACTGACTCACCATGATTAATAGCTCGCCGCAAGTCCGCGTGCGCTTCAAGATATTCTTTACGGTAATAATGAAGGATTCCGCGATTATGATACGCAATGCCGAATTGAGGAGCGAGTTGAATTGCGCGATTCAACAAAGCCAAGGCCTCGTCCCACGCGTTTTGAACGGTTAAAACCTGCGCTTCTCCCACATAAGCGGGCGCAAACTGCGGGTTAATTCTCTTTGCCTGGCGAAAATTCTCCAGAGCTTCCTGCAAATGATTGGCTTGAACCGCCTTCATCCCCGTTTCAACCCAGGCTTGCTCTTCTGAAACCTCAACAGGCGCTTTTGGAGCTGCTTCTGTTGCAACAAAAGCGAAACCTGAACCTACGCAAAGAAGGCAAAAAATAGCTACTATTTTCATGCCGGTGAGACTATCGCAAAGCGGATTATATTCATGTAAAAAAAGAGTAAAGAAAAAAAATGGTCTAACTATCGAGAAACATAAGCGTTAAGTTCGGATTGAGATATTTTTCTGCCACTCCCAACTGCTTCGGAGAGAGTCTTCCAGCGACAGCTTGGCGCTCCAACCCAGCTCTTTTTTCGCTTTACCGGCCGCGGCGTAAATTTTATCGATATCACCGTCACGTCGCGGCGCAATTTCGTAGGGAACTTGAACGCCGGTCACCTTTTCAAAGGTTTTGACAATTTCAAGCACGCTATTCCCGCGGCCCGTTCCGATATTAAAAACATCGTAAAATGTCCGCATGCGCTTTTTTTCCAAGTATATCAACGCCCGGACATGTGCCGCTGCAAGGTCCATGACATGAATGTAATCGCGAATGCAGGTCCCATCCGGAGTGGGATAATTATTACCAAACACTTTTAATTTCTTGCGAATGCCCGCGGCCGTTTGCGTAACAAAAGGGACAAGGTTCTTGGGTGATCCCAAAGGAAGTTCGCCGATAAGCGCCGAAGGATGCGCGCCGATCGGATTAAAATACCGCAGTGAAACAGCCTTCACGGGAATATTTCCACGAATAAATGTTTCGAGCATCCGTTCGGATGTCCTTTTTGTTTCTCCGTAAGGCGATTCTGATTTTTTAAGCGTTGCGTCTTCACGGACCGGAAGTTTGTCCGGTTTCCCGTAAACCGTACACGAGGAAGAAAATACAAAATGCGGCACCTTATACTGCTCGAGCGATTCCAGCATCGTCAGCATGCCGCCCAAGTTATTACGGTAATAGCGCAGCGGCTGATCCACCGATTCTTCCACGGCCTTCAGCGCCGCGAAATGGATGATGCCGTGAAAACGCCCTTCCTTTTTAAAAACCTTAGCCACATCCGCGGGAACCGCGCAGTCTCCGGTATACAAAGGCACATCCCGCCCTGTAATCTTGCGGATTTTTGCGATAATGAACTTCTCAGAATTCGAAAAGTTATCCAGAATGACAGGCTGATAGCCGGCGCGGGCCAGTTCGACCACGGTATGCGACCCGATATATCCCGCTCCGCCCGTCACCAATATTTTTTTTGAACTCATGAAATTTCCAGGTTTAAAAAAATATTTAGGAAAATCAGAACTTTTAAATCGAAATCAAATCGCGGCGCCGCCCGACTCACCCGTACGAATACGGATGCAGCGTTCAAGCGCGGTCACAAAAATTTTTCCGTCGCCGATTTTTCCGTCGCCGTGCCGCGCGGATTTTAAAATCGCGTTGACCGCGATATCAACATACTCCTCGTTGCAGGCAATATCGATGCGCACTTTAGGAATCAACGTCGGAATAACTGATTGGCCGCGATAAATTTCTTCGCCGGCTTGATGGCCGCGGCCCGTACAGCGGCTGACGGTCACGCGCGTAATTTCAGCGGCATGCAGCGCCTCGCGAACCTCGTCCAATTTATCGGGTTGAATAATGGCTGTAATCAATTTCATAAAAAATAGCTCCTTCCCGATTAGGGCTTGTCCTCTTTAAATATTTGTGACAATCCACAGCGCTGAGTATTATCTTGAAATGACGAAATTGTCATTTCAATTTTAGTGAAGCACTAGTTGAGGTTAATAAGGCCATAGCCTTGTTCGCCATGCATCGTTTCATCCAACCCGGCCATTTCCTCGCGGCGGTCGGCCCGAAAACCAAAAACTCTGTCGACAAACACAATCAAAATAAACGAAACAATCGCGGTATAAATCACAGTCATTCCTACAGCCTGCAGCTGAACCCAAAATTGGCTCATCACATTCCAGCCGGCTTTAACGCTCACCGCTTCTTCCATCCAAGCGGAACGAATTAAAAAGGAAAGGCTCAGTGCGCCAAAAATACCGGCGACTCCGTGAATACCGAAAACATCCAAACTGTCGTCATAACCAAGTTTCGCTTTGAGATTGATTGCAAAATAACAAACAAGTGAGGCGAGAAAACCGAGGATTAATGCGCTCATGGGAGAGACAACTCCGGCAGCGGGCGTAATCGCGACAAGGCCTGCCAAAATACCGCTCGAAAAACCCAAACTGGTGGCTTTGCCGTGTTTGCAGGCCTCGATTAACATCCACGAAAGCGCTCCCGCCGCGGCTGCGGCTTGCGTTACCGTTAACGCGCGCGCGGTATCTAAATTACTGGCAATCGAACTTCCGGCATTGAAACCGAACCAACCCACCCACAGAAGCCCCGCGCCCAAAAGCGTCATGACCAAATTATTCGGATGCATGGCGCTTAAAGGATAGCCTTTGCGTTTTCCCAAATAAAGCGCGGCCACAAGCGCGGAAATACCCGCTGTGATATGCACCACCGTTCCCCCGGCATAATCAATCGCGCCCTTCGCTCCCAAATTAAAAAGATAGCCGTCAGATGCCCACACCCAATGACAAACGGGGCAATAAACAAGCAAAAGCCAAAGTGAAATATAAATGCAATAGCCCTTGAATTTGACGCGCTCCGCGAAAGCACCCGCAATCAACGCGGGGGTAATGATCGCGAACTTGCCTTGGAACATGGCAAATACATATTCGGGAACACCCGAACTCATCACCGAATTTTCAAGCCCGTTTAAAAAAAGTAAGTTGGGATTCCATCCTATCCATCCACGCAGCACGTTTGGGCCAAACGCGAGCGCGTAACCGCAAACAACCCACAACACCCCCACGATCGACATCGCCACAAAGCTGTGCATCATGGTTCCCAGCACGTTTTTTGTGCGGACCAAACCGCCGTAAAAAAGCGCAAGTCCCGGCACCATCAAAAGCACAAGCGCGGTTGAAGTCAACATCCAGGCTGTGATACCGCTATCCACTTTCACATCAGCCGCAAAAGCGAGTTTTGAGGCCAATAGGGCAAAAACAAAAAAAGCCCCGGCTTTCCATTTTTTTAAAATCATAAAATTCCCCTTTTAAGAATGAGCTGATTAAAAATTATTTTCAATTCCGCGAAGATTTTTTTCAGCCGCGGATTACTCGATGTTCCATCAAGGATGAAACGCGGAAACATAAATTTGAATCAATTTCAAATCCGCTTCCGCCACATCCACAAATTCAATTCCGGCGCGGACTTTGACATGCCCGGGCCTGACTGCTTCGCGCACAACCCAGGCCATTCGTCCTAAAATCGAAATTTCAGAATGCTGAGGATCTAAGAGCAGGCGGAAAAAAAGCGTGTCGCCTTTTTT
>JAYSWD010000030.1:0-2630 GCA_043718225.1 Candidatus Omnitrophota bacterium | reverse complement strand
TAGCAATTCCGCCAGTTTTGAAAGGCTAATCCCCTGATCGTTAGGGACACGATCGGAAGACAAATATCCAGAGTAAGTGACATCCACACCCTTCTTTGCTTTCAGCACGCTAAACCGCATTTCGGAGCGGGATGAAGTGAATTTCTTCAATTCAGCGGATAATGCTTCCGTGCCGCTGCCCGAAGGAATTAAATGATTTCCGTGGGGTTGAGGCTGCAGGCCAGCCATTTTTGAATTCAGGTCCGGAACAAACCAATAGGCATCTCCGCTGGGAAAAATCATCACTGAGCCATTCGCGTCATATTTACCTCGTGCGGAAGAGCCGTTAACTTCGGCAATAATCACCTCACCGTTTTTCTTTAAGTGCTCCAAGAGTTTCAATGCTAAAGCGCCGCCATTTCGTTGAATTTTATTTCGATCTTGTGCGAGAGGTTGATTAAAATACGTGGCCCGTGACGGATTAAATTTATCAACCTGCGACAACGAACCGTTAGCATGAATGCGAAAATAACGGTCATCCGCCAAATCGCCCATCGCAACAGTCATAATGACATCGCGTCCTGAGGCATCACGAATGAGCTTTCTCAAAGGAAGGCGGACAAAACGATGCCTGCTACCCCCTACATTCAGGCCGTCCCACCAATAAGCATCAAGCACGTCAGTCGCCTCGGATAAAAGTCCGCCCAGTTTATTGCTTTGCGAAAAATAGGGCTCGAGTGATATTCGCCCTAAAAGCCAGCGCGCCTGCTCTCGAAGTACTGCCAATTTACTGCCCTTATCTTTAAGCAAAGTTTTCAAACCATAAACCATTTGACTGTAATGGTTGCGCCGATAAGCATCACCATCGAGGGGATGAAAAAAATAATCATCAAAGGCCTGTCTGCTAATGTCAAACCTTTGGAGATAAGCAGCCCACATTTCACCATTTGTTTCTTTGCTTTTAACTAAAATGGCATCCGGCGTCGTATTTGGATTTAAATAAACCAAACCCACGGGCAAGGTTTTGCTTTTTAGAGCGTGATTTAATTTAGCTTGCAGCTTTGACAGTTTAGCAGCGTGGCTTTTCCATTTTGAGTCCCGCCGGGCATTTTGCCGCGCCTGCAATAGATCCTGGTCAAGTTTGGCAAGGACAAGATTTAAAATGCGGTTTTTGTATTGTCTTGGAGTTTCGTTCCGCGCTTCGGAGCGTTGATAAAGCATGGTGTTTTTTATTGTCAGAGGTCCTGTTGCAAGCACTTGCTCAAGCCATGCTTTCACTGACTCAACAAAAAGCAGCGAGGATTTATCTTCTCTATCAACCACAATCTCTAAGCCGGGTATTAACTGGGCATTTTTATCGAGCGGAAGCCATACGACAAGAGACGTCATACCCTCTTGCGATACTCCAGAACGATCATCAATCAATACGAAACGGGCATAGGCCGCCGAATCAAGGCCTCTTTTGCTTGCTGCAAAAATATTGGCAGTTGGCCCGGGCGCAAAGAAAGTATAAGGAGATTGATTGATCGTCACCAGAATTGAAACCAGACGGTTGAGAGGAGTGTCATCAAAAATTGACATCGCCGTATCCGCAGATACTTCTGACAGGAAGATTGGTAAATCAATATTAAGCGTAAATGTTGTTGCGTCTTTAGCTACGTCTATCTTGACTCCGGACTCCGTTGAAATTGCGGCCGATTTACCACCCTTATCGAAAAAGCTTTCGATTTTAACGGATGCCGCCCGCTCAAGATCCAAAGTTACAAGATGAGAAACATTCGATGTTCCTCCTGTTGTGTCAAAGGCAACTGCCTGCAAAGCCACTAGCCTGCCGGTCGACTGATCAATAACAAGCGAAAGATCGTCTTCATTGCGGATTGCTTCTATCTGTGCAAGAAAAACCTTATCCTGTGACAAGCTTTTCAGATGATTGAACAAATAAGTCAATTGCTCCCGATGAGCGGCTGTCACTTCGCGCCCAAAACGAAGAAGACGGTATTCTCCCTGCGGACTAACACGATCAACAAATGCCGGAACAGGCTTCTCTGCGTTTTCACCGGCACTCATTAAACCGCCGTTGATGACAACCCGAAATTCGGAACGCGCTTCGGAGCGATGAAATAATCCATTTAAAGCGGATTCAATGAGGCTAGCGGCTTCTGCATCTTGAGGTAGAATCTCTTTTCCTCCGATGGAAACAACGTTAAATGCAGATCCAAACCAAGGAGCTGTATCTGAGACAGGAATGCCATTCAAATAAGCCATAGAATTCAGGAATTTTCCCAGGACAATATTTTCAGTAACACTTCCGGTAAGATTGAATTCGAACTTAGCAATATGAAGAGCAAAACTGACGACTATATCGGATTCTTTTTTCTTCCCGAACGGCGCCACAACAAACTTATCGATAACGATTCCACGGCCTCCTGCGCTTACCGCTTCAATCACTGCATCTTGAAAGGATTTTTCGGATCCCATCGTCTGGACAAAACCATTCTTACCATCCAAATCAAACGCGTAACGATATTGGTCATTTACAGTCAGAATCCTCTTAACGCCAAACTCAGCAGTTGAGGCCACAACATTTGCTCCCATTAACGTTAGCAATTCCGCCAGTTTTGAAAGGCTAATCCCCTGATCGTTAGGGACAC
>JAYSWD010000029.1:0-7776 GCA_043718225.1 Candidatus Omnitrophota bacterium | reverse complement strand
GAACATTCCCTTCTTTCTTTTGCAATTTCGCCACGGGCATATATTTTAAGACCCCGTCCGTCATATTTATAAAATCCTGCGCATAATTCGCGGACCGGCGGGCCTTGGCTTCACGTGCCTTTTTAAAATTCCAGCGCGCGATCATCGTCACCGCCAAATTTTGATCCACAAGATCGCTATAAACCAGGACGTAGGAAGCGGGCATTGTCCCCTTGCCATGCGTTAAATCCAGAAAAATATTTTTCAACGGGCCGGGCATATCGGACGGAAGCAATTCCATCGCCCGTTCGCGCGGAACGGATACAACCGCGGAAATCAAATCAATCGCATCCGAAATTTCAACTCCGAAACCTTTCAGAAAAAGAAGCGCGTCATTTCCGCTTTGATTAAGCATGCGTAAAAGGCCTGCGGCTTCTTTTTCGTCCTGTGCCGCTAAAATCCGCGCCATCCAATAGGTTTCCTGTAAATGCTGGGTTCCTCCGTCCGCAATGACGCGCCGGTGCGCGAGAGCTGAAATAAAATAGCCCGGCGGCCACCAGCTGTTGACGATCGCGCTTTCAGGGGTCTTTTCCCGCAATTCCTGCATCGTCTCAAACCACGCGTCATCCATAATTGGCTTGCCGTTCATTGAAACAAGATGCGCCGTGATAAGCGGCAGCGGCAGAAAGACCATTAAAATAATCAATCCGCTTAATATCTTAAAAAAGTTTCCTAAAGTAGAACGCGGAAGGGCGCGTTTAAATAAAGTTTCCAGCAGTAACTTGATTTCGCCGGCGCCGAACATAATCCAAATACAAAGCGGGATGACAAAGAGAATCGAAAAGCGCTCGGTTTTAAACGGCAAAAAAAACAAAGGAATCGAGAAAATAAAAAGCGAAAACCATTTGACGAAATTTTCGGCATTTTTCTCCGTGCATGCTCTTAAACCGCATTTCACAAGCCCGAAAAGCGCGATACCAAAAGTAATATAATTTCCCGACAAATAAATCAGCTTTTTAAGATTAGCTCCGCGCGCTTCTCCAACCGTGAGGAAGATATTTGGCCATACATCCGCATCAGAAAGAGAAAACTTTCTCAGGATTTCCCAGCCCGCTTCGATCGACTTTAAAAATCCATGCGGAGTCAGAAAAAGCGCGGCGAAAAAAACCGATGAAAGCAAATGAACCACGAAATAGCTTAAAAGAAGATTAAGCGGTTTGGGATGAAATTTAAAAATAAAGCGCGCCGCGATATAGGACGCGGCCAGCGACGCCGGTAAAAGCAAAAATAAAAACGGCCAACCGGTCCAAAATAGGCCGTAAAGGCCCGTCAAAAACCCGCCCGCGGCCGCGCACCGTTTTGTCCATTTCTGGTTTCTGAGCCCCGTATAGACCATTCCCAGAATCAAAAACGGAAAGATGTAGTTGTAAGGATCGGTGTCGTACCAGCCAAATCCGCTGCGCTGCATAAAAATGGGTGCAAGCATCAGCGCCAACGCGCCCATAAAAAACTGAAATACTCCCACTTCCAACGCGATGGCAAGAAATAAAAAACTAAGGCAGGCCAACACAGTCAGCACAAGCGGCACCCAGCACAACGCTTCCATCCAGCCGGTTTGAGGTGAAAAAAAACGCACGATCCAGCCTATTCCGTATCCGACAGACGGATGCCACGTTATCGCGGTCCAATAACCATAAGGCGCATGCATCAGCGGATGAAAATACTCTCCGCCCTTTATTTTTTTTGCGAGGCTTCCGTGCTGAACAATCTGCTCGGTCAGGTAAAAATAATAATAAGGATCCGCCTCAAGCAAATACCGCCGGCCCGAAGAACGCGGCATCGCTTCTTTAATTCCGGCCAGCGCCTGCGCGTACACCATTTTATAATTCGCGGGATCAGACTGGATCATTCTTTGAGCTTGCTCACGAGCGCGTTTCAATTTATCATCGCCCGAAAGCGATAAAGTCTGCGACGAAAGCGCTGTTTCAAACTGTTTGGTAAGTGCGCGTTCCACAAAAAGGGCCGCAATTTTTTCGGGTTGCGGGGTTCGGAAAGCGTGCAAAGCATAGGTCCGAAAAAAGAGTCCCAGACAAACCGCGATAAGAAATGCAGAGAACCAGAGGATTTTTTTTTGAAAAGAAAGCTTGTTCATTCAGTGACTGTTTCCTATGCCGCCTAAAATTTTAATTATTATCCCCGCTTATAACGAAGAAAAAGCAATTGCCGCTTTAATATCTGAAATCCGTACGGCCGCCCCATTTGCCGACATTCTGGTCATTAACGACCATTCAACGGACAAGACGGAAGACGAAGCATTGAAAGCCGGCGCGGATGTCCTCACATTGCCTTTTAACCTGGGCATTGGCGGCGCCGAACAAACAGGTTACAAAGCCGCCGCTGAGCTGGGCTATGATATCGCGATCCAAATTGACGGCGACGGCCAGCATGACCCGCGTTATATCCAGGAGCTGATCCGCCCTCTTATAGAGGGCCGACTGGACCTTTGTATCGGCAGCCGCTTCCTGATCCATGATGATTCATTTAAATCAACGTGGACGCGCCGGATCGGCATCCGCTTTTTTTGCGGATTGCTTAAATGGATGACGGGTCTTTATCTCACCGACCCCACCTCGGGATTCCGCGCCTGCGGACGAAATCTTATCTGCCGGTTTGCCGAGTATTATCCTATCGATTTCCCCGAACCGGAAGCAATTAAAATGGCCCGCCGCCACGGATCGCGTATCGGCGAAATTTCCGTACAAATGCGTGAGCGCCGGGGCGGACAATCGTCCATCCGTTATTTAGCGACGCTTTACTACATGCTTAAAGTCACTCTTGCGATTCTCATTGACGCGCTCAAGAAAAAACCGGAGACTCACCGCCATGAACATTAAATTTTTTATTATCGCAATCGCCGTCATTATTATTGCCGCGGTTATTGATTTGATCCGGCGTGAGAAAATGACATTCAAGTATGCCGCGAACTGGTTTATGGGATGCGGCGTCGCGCTTTTTTTCGCGCTCAACAATGCGCTGCTTATTAAAATTTCAACTTGGGCGGGTTTTAGTCTGCCGAGTAATTTTATTTTCTTTATGCTGCTTGTTTTTGTGATCTTTCTGAGTCTGCATTTAACTCTTTATATTAACGAGCAAAACTCCCGAACTGAAGCTTTGGCGCAAGCAGTGGCTCAACTTGAGCTTCAGCTAAAAAAACTAAAAAAAGACTAGCACTTCATTAAAACAAAAATGTCGCTTAACGACATTTTAAAACAAGACTCAGTGCTGTGTCTCATCTCAAAAACAAATCGGATGAGACCTAGCGTTTCATTAATTAAATGTCGCCTGGCGAAACCTTGCGCGCTAATCGGGTTTTTTGGGCGGGGCTAATTTTCCTTTCATAATGACCTCAAAAGGCGAATGAGCCTTGGGCTTATTGTTATCGTCCAGTTGCGGCGCTACCGCCGTTCCCGCTGAGTTTGCTGCCGCAGAAACAGGGGGTGAATCCGCCGGGGGCGACACTTCCGTAATCGCCCGTTCTAAAATTGCCGCCAAATCGTCCCGCTTAAGATGCCGCAGCTGTGAAACCGACCCTAATGCCATGTGGGGCTTATGTGTCCGGATATAAGCCAGACCCATGCCGTAATAAGCTTCCGCAAATTCCGGGTATTGATCTAAAGTCTTTTGAAAATATTCAATTGCTTTGGGAGAATCATCCTTCTGCATCAATGTAAACCAGCCCAACCCAAAATAGGCTTTATAAAAATGAGGATCGATCTCAATTGTTTTTCGAAAATACTCGACTGCTTTTTCCGCGTCGGTGTTATTTCCCGCATAAGCACTGGCAATATTGAAATAAGCTTCCGCGAATTGAGGGTCAAGCTTAATGGCCTGTTCAAACGAACCGACCGCACTTGAAGTCGAAACTCCCTGCTTGAGATAGGCTAAACCGATTAAATTGAAAATGCGCGCCTGACTGGCGGGGCCGTGGCCATCCTGAAGTGCTTTTTGAAAATACTCAATTGCGGGATCGTATTGATCCTGTTTTAAAAATGAAACTGCTTTGTCGTAATGACTGAAATGATCGGAGGATTCGGAAGGTTCCGCGCTCAGACTTATCGGAAAAACAAGAATTGAACATGACAGAATAAAAACAAAACAGAAACACTTTCGATTCATGAGTTCTTGAGCTCGAACTCTTCACTCGTCAGATCCGGAAATGCGGGCATTTCCGAGGTCGCTGGCGCAAGCGAATCAACCGGCGCAGGCTCAGCAGACGCCGCAAACCCTTCCATCACAGACGAATCCATTTTTTCCGCAGGGATCAGATACCGAGCAATATCAAAACTGGCCTTTAGAATATCGGCGCCTCTTGATTTAGGCTCAAAACTGTAGCGTGTGATTTGAAAAAGATAATCGGATTGTTCGAGAGTATTCATCAAAGCCAATAAATTTGCGAGCGTCCCCTCGCAATCCATGCTGGTTTTATAAACCTTAAACTGAGGCTTCACTTCCGTCTCGCCAGGGCGAATATCCCTGATTGTAATTGAATTGTCTTTTGCAACACCCTCAATTTTTTTTAACAACGTCGCGATAATTTCTTCAGAACTTTTTTGCGAAGAATCGAGATAAGAATTTGATTTGGCATACTCCTCAAGAATCCGGTTTCTAAAAGAAAGAATGCGCCGATCACGGCGAATCTCATCGCGGCTTGTCGAAATATTCGTATCAATCGCAGTCATTTTATTCATAATGGGGCTAATCACCAGTCCATACACAAGCCCCACAAAAACAGTCAAAGCAGCGATGAGGCCCAAAGTTTTTTCGCTTTTAGTGCGTTGGCTTATCAATTCGCCCAAATTAAATTTTGTATTCGCCATCGTAATCCTTCAATGCCCTGCTTTTAAGACGCAAGTTCAAATCCCGTTATTCGCCTGTTTTTTCATTTGAGGTAACCCCAAACGGTTTACCTGATTTTTCTAATTCCCATTTTTCGGCCGCAAAACTTTCAGGAAGAATACAAATAATTTCAAAATCCGCGACATCTTTGGTTCCTTCGCGGCGGGATTTGGTTTCTGTTGCCTTGACGCTGAGGTAATGATTCGACGCCTCCAGCCGGTTAACCAGCGTAAATACTTGTGACATGGATTCCGCTGTCCCGCCCAAAGTCAGCTTTCCGTCAATGTCATAGCCCATGTGCGAAAGATAGGTTGATTCACCCAATAATCCCGTGACTTCGTCAAAAGCGGAAAGTCCCTTACCGCGCGATTTCAAAATCTTGCGCACCACTCTATTTTTTGTGGAAATCCGTTCAAGCATGCGCGCGTCTTCAAATGTCGCTTTTCCGGCTTCCGAAATTTTCTGCATGCGCGTATTTTTAAAATAAATTTTAGTATAAAGAAAAAGGCTCAAAACAATAAAAATAGTCATAATCGTAATTCCCAAACTCTTAATGTCATGGCTCTGCTCGCGAAAACTGCGCTTCAGTTTAATTTCTTTGGGAATCAAATCAATTTGCGTTTGTTCCGCTTTCGAAAGGGCCATCATAAGCTCAATAAAAGAGGCCGGCTTGGCCTTATCCATCTGCTGAAGAGCCTGCTCGCTGATTTGAAATAACTGTTGAGAGGCTTTTCCAAAAGTCGTCACAACAGTTTGAAAGCGCTGCAAGATCGGACACCCCCCAAGAAGCGCCGCTTTCAGGCCATTGGGATCTTCCATATATCCGGTCAAAATCAGCGCTTTAACCGGCTGTCCCACCCCCTGATCCTCGTAGGCAGCCAGCGATTTATTTAATTCCTTTATAAATTCCGCCAAGGCAAGGTCTTTGCCGGCAATAAAATGCTCGGCGCCCACCGGTAAACTGCGCACAAAAACCATTTGATTATGATCCATGACCGTAAAATCGGTTGAATCTTCTCCGATGCAAAGCCCCCCAAAAGCGGCTGATCCAGCCTCGGAACCTCTTAATAAATCCTGATAAGTCAAAACCATGGCTTCGGAGGCGATCATAATTTTAATCGGAATTCCAATATCTTCAAAAATCCGGCAATAACGATCCACCAGTGCTCGATTAACGATAATCAACAAGACACTGGTGTAATGCTGATTAGGTGTTTCCATGCAAAGGAAGTCAATTACGATTTCATCCCGTGAGTACGGCGTAAATCTACCCGCTTGCAAATCTACGATTTTTGCGATTTCTTCTTTTTCTGTCGAAGGAATCTCGACATTTTTTGAAATAAATAATTTGGAAGGAATGATGCAAATAACCTGTTTCGTGGAAATACGGTTTTTTTTAAAATAATCCAAAACCTCCCGCATCATTTCTGCGTCGGAGGCCTGCGAAAACTTTTTAAAAACCACATCCTTAAATAAAATTTTTCCGTCGGTAGATTGTCCGAGCAAAATCTTCATTTGATTTCCGGAGAAATCAACCGCTAAAAAATCTTTCCTTTTATTCCAAAAACTCATGACACGCTGTCCTCTTGTTCCACGCATTCCCCTGCCGCGGGAATGGAGATAATACGGGCCTCGTTCATTTTAGGACCCGCTTCACTTTTAACGGTTATCTTCACCGCTTCAGGAAAGCAGGTATCCGCCCAACGCCGCACCCAACTTGCGGACGAGCCCTTCGTCGGCTGACGATAATACTCTATATTTACATTCTTGACAGCCTCAAGAACAATTTTAGTTTTGTGCATCTCACTTTTTTTATTAAGCATCTTTTCGTAAAACGAAATTTCTTTTTCAATGCTTTTTTTTGCAGGATTAAAACGGTAGCGGATTTGCGCCGGAACTTTCCAAACTTTTAGATTTTTATTTTTTCCGCGCATTTGAGGTACCAGTGTATGAAATTCAATCATTTGGCTTTGACCGTTCAAAGCTGACTTTCCGTAGAAAAAGGCATTACGCAAGTCCGATTTTAGTTCTTCAAAAAAGAACTCCTCTCTGCCTTTTTCACTTTCACGCACCGCGGCCTGCCAAATCCGGACACCCTGGGTAAAGGTCACAAAAATAGCGCCGCCGACAAACGTGGCAATTGTCATTGAAACGAGCAATTCAATAAGAGTAAAACCGGACTTAGGCTTTTGGAACATACGGTAGACGGGCATAAAATGAGCGTGTCAGCCCCTTTTCCTTTCCTGATTCAAGCCACTGGATCGCCATCCGGACCTCATATAAAAACTCCGATCCCCGCACTCCCGCGGACTGCAGAAGGTACGTAAATGTTTTCCGGTCGCCCAACAAAACCCCACTCTCTTTGGGCTTAGGCGCTTTTTTTTGATGCCAAGCCTGATTCTGAATTTCGAAAATCTTTTTTTCCGCGGCGCGGCTAGCTTGAAAACGTGTCTGTGCGTAATTCAAAATGCTTAAGGACTGCAGGAGGGTTTGGTTGACCGCAATCAAACCAAAAGAAAGAATCATGACGCTAATCAATACTTCAATCAGTGTAAAGCCGTTTTTTTTAAGAGCAGAATGTTCCGGCACGGAACTACCAGTTATTAACGTCGTCATCCGTCTTTGTCGGGTCAGCTATTTTCCCCATGGAAAATAAATCATAATCATGCGGACGATTTACGCCGGGTGAAAGATATTGATAAGGGCGCTTCCACGGATCGATGGGTTTTCTTTCCAGATAAGGTCCGTTCCAATTTTCAGGAACCGGCTGCGTTACCGATTTTGAAAAGAGCGCCTGAAGCCCCTGTTCCGTCGACGGGAAAAAACCATTGTCGAGTTCATACAGCTTGAGCGCCGAAGGGATATTAACTTGCACGTCCGCTTTTGCGGTCGCTACCCGAG
>JAYSWD010000028.1:0-7776 GCA_043718225.1 Candidatus Omnitrophota bacterium | reverse complement strand
TTGGCGGCGGTTATGTGATGCCGACAGAAGGCGATGTCAAAACGGGTGGATTGATTCATGCGCCGCAAGACATTGATTTTGGCGGATATGTTGCTGCGTCTTATACAGAACACATCGACCAGAACGAAAATTTCCAAGGTAAAGTCTATGACCAAAATCAGGGCTTTAATATGAACCAGGCTGATTTCTACTTTAAGAAAGACGCCCCCGCGGACGGCGGCGCCGGTTTCAAAATTGATATCTTGGCTGGGCGCGATAACACGACTATGCAAAGCGCTTCCACAGGCGCGGCAGTTGTTTCACAACAAGGCATTTCAAGCTCACGCGTTGATTTCAACGAAGCTTTCATCGAAGTTAATACTCCGACCGGCGTTGGCGAAAGCGATGTTCTTCCGTCCGTTGTAAACTGGAAAGTCGGACGCATGGTGACATTGGCTGGACGCGAAGTCATCAATCCCGCGGCGAACTGGAATATTTCACGTTCGATCGGCTACGGATATGGCCTTCCTTTCCGTCACACAGGTATACGCACTAACACGAAATGGTTCAATGAAAAACTTGATTTCTATTTCGGCGTTAACAACGGCTGGGACAATGACATTGAAACCAATGCCGGACGCACGGTTGAATTTGCCGTAGGTGTCAGCCCGCTTGAAAATGTAAAATATTTCACAACCATTCTTTACGGGCCTGAAGTTGTCGGAACCGCTGAACAGCCGACATTTCTTTGGACTCACGTTTTGGATTGGGCGGTTACAAACGCTCTTTCACTTGGTGCGGCTATCGACTGGGGCCATCAAAAAGATATTTTGGGCACAGGGGCCGGCACAGGCGAAAATGATAATTGGCTTGAATTGGCCGGTTATGCTCGTTACCAAATCAATGAAAAATGGGCCGGAGCTTTCCGCTCTGAAATTTTCCAAAACCAGGGACAGAGCCGCGCCTTTGCACTCAGCAGCGCAACAGGACCGGGCGCCGGCGGAAATGATACCGTTTTTGGAAATACATTCACTCTTGAATACAAGATGTATGAGAATCTGATCACACGTCTTGAATATCGCCTCGACAAAGCGAGTGGTGATGACGGAATCATTTACGGCGGTGACAGTTCACGGAACACACTTGCCGCTCAGATGATCTACACGATTTAAGATCTAAGATCTATATAATCTAAGATCTCGAAGTTTTAAAAGAAACCCCGGATTCGAAAGGATCCGGGGTTTTCTTTTTGTAGGGTTCTGCTCCGAAGAAACAACAAGCAATTTTCTGGTTGACCTTTTGAGAAGACATTAATAAACTAAAAACATGAAATATATATATCCATTCAATAAAATCGCTGGTTTTTTTATTTTTCTAGTCATTGTTTTGAGCGGCTGTTTGCATATGCCGTCGCATCATCAGTTTGGCAGTTATTCAGATGCGGAAAAGTTTTATGCGGAAGGGAAGTATGAAAAAGCGATCGATTCCTATCAGAAATATATAAATGAGCAGCCGGACGGTAATTTGGCAATTATTTCGAAATATTACATCGCCAAGAGCCACGCCGCTTTGAAGCAAAATGTGGAAGCAAAGGTGGGATTTGAAGCGATTATCAATAAGTATCCCGAGTTGATTTGGGCTGAGCTTTCCAAAGAACAGCTGAAGACTCTTGCAGCCGCCGAGTCCACCGCCAAGTAGTTTTACTATGGACTTGAGAAAGTCCCAATGGCGTTTGTGCTTTTTTAAGCACTAGCCGAGATGATTGCGGTTGTGCCCAGGGCACAGAGCTAAAACAAAGATAGTAGAAAGCGCCTTTTCGGATGACCGCTTGGGCCTAAAGCCCGAGAGGAAAGTCCGTGCTTCATAGGACATCGTAGTGGGTAACGCCCATCTCCTGGATTTATTTTCAGGACGGATTAGAGCCACAGAGACGAGTCTTCCGGAGGGTAAACCCTCGGGAAGGGTGAAACGCGGCAATCTCTACGTGAAGAAAGGCTAAACAGAAAAGTTACCTGTTGAAAGATACGGGACAGAGTGTCCGCTCTGATTGTCCGCAAGGATAATGCTTTTCAGGTCAGCCGCTAACGAGCCTTCGTAAGAAGGCTCTCAGACAGATGGTCATCGTCCGCGCAAGCGGATACAAAACACGGCTTATAGAAAAGGCGCTTTCTACTATCCACTGTTTCTTTTTTGCTCTGTTCCTTTGGAACAACCGCGAGAAAAATCGATAAATCTCTCCAATACAGCTTAAGGCTGGCTTGACAAGTTCTTCTACCCCAAGTATCATTCCGCAGCTCTAATGCGGTGATATTTGATCCGCACGACCTTTTAAGACGGTGCTGAGACGCTGTCAAAGGAACATAAGTGAATTCTCTACAGTACAATTTACGTTTGTTGTCGACCCTGCTCTATAGAGGCAGGGTCTTTTTATTTGTTTTTGCTCTGTTCCCTTGGAACAACCGCAGAGGCTCTGGGCTTCGCCCAACCAGCTTCGCTTTCATGCCTTGCTTTCTGAAGGTGGGTTCGCATGCCTAAGACCTTTCTTGATTCCGCGGAAATTCAACGGGCCATTATTCGGATTGCGCATGAAATTCTGGAGCGTAATCCCGTCCCCAAAGATTTAGCGCTGGTCGGTATTCGAACGCGCGGAGTTTTTCTTGCGGAACGCATTCGCGCGAAAATTTTTGAGATTTGTTCTCTTCAGATTCCATTCGGAATATTGGACATTACGCTTTATCGCGATGATTTAAGCGAGGTCGGCGTTCATCCTCAAATTAAAGAAACCAAAATTCCGTTCGATTTGCATGATCACACCATTGTGCTTGTGGATGATGTTCTTTTTACTGGAAGGACCATCCGCGCCGCGTTGAATGCGATTGCCGATTTTGGCCGCCCCAAAGCAGTGCAGTTGGCCGTGCTCGTCGACCGCGGCCACCGTGAACTTCCGATCAAGGCTGACTTTGTCGGGAAAAATATTCCGACTTCACGAAGCGAGCGCGTTCTGATTCATTTGCACGAAACGGACGGAAAAGACGAAGCTTTGATTCTTCCCGAGGCTGAAGCGCGGGAGGTGGTTCCATGACGCAATCCAAATGGACCCGCAAAGATTTGATCGGGTTGCGCGACCTTTCAAAAGAAGAAATTGAATTAATTCTGGACACTGCGGCTTCCTTCAGCGAAGTTTCCCAGCGCACGGTCAAAAAAGTTCCCGCGTTGCGCGGAAAAACAGTGGTGAATCTTTTTCTCGAGCCCAGCACACGCACGCGCATGTCGTTTGAAATTGCCGAAAAAAGATTAAGCGCTGATACGATCGGCATGACCGGTTCGGCATCAAGCATGACCAAAGGCGAATCCTTGCGCGATACCGCGCAGAACATCGAAGCGCTGAAAGTGGATTTGATTGTGATGCGTCATCCTTCATCCGGCTCGGCCTACAGGCTTTCTCAATACACAAGTAAGGGCGTCGTCAACGCGGGTGACGGAATCAACGAGCATCCGACACAGGCCTTGATTGATATCTTCACCATTCGTGAAATGAAAAAAGAAATCAAAGGCCTGAAAATTGTTTATCTCGGAGATATTTTGCATTCACGTGTGGCGCGCTCCAATATTTGGGGATTAACGAAGCTCGGCGCTCATGTGGTGGTCTGCGGCCCTAAAACCCTGATTCCGAAGGATATTGAAGAGCTCGGGGTAAAAGTTGAGTATGACCCGCTTAAGGCCGTCCTGGACGCGGACGCGGTAACGCTTTTGCGAATTCAGCTGGAGCGCCAGAACGAAAGTCTTTTTCCCAGCCTCCGGGAATATGCCGACACTTATGGCATGAATGAGAAATTATTTCAACGCGCGAAACCGGACGCGATATTAATGCATCCCGGCCCCGTCAATCGCGGTGTTGAGATTGAAAGTTCTCTCGCGGACAGTCCGCGTTCTGTGATTTTAAAACAGGTAACGAACGGAATCGCCGTGCGCATGGCGGTTCTTTATCTTTTAAGCGGAGCGCCGGCAATTGAAAGCGATTCCAAACCGGCAACGAATGGAAAAAAACATGACTGATAGAAGCCACAAGCAAACCCTCATTGGAAAGTGGTCGCTTGCTGACGGTCTGCGCCAGCGTCATACTCGTCGGCCATACTTCAAGTTCAGTATGGCCTCCTCGTCTTCCTTGTCTCGACTCGTCATCAATCCGACCCATTTCTCAACGGGGGCTTGCTTATGACTTCTGGTTTGCACCGCCGGCAGGCAAAAAATCTGGTGATTCGAAACGCGCATGTTGTGGACCCCTTCCACAAAATTGACGAAGTGCTGGAGCTTTATATCAAGAACGGCAAACTTCAAAAATGGGGCAAGAAACTGGAAGTTCCCGCGGACGCGGATGTTTTCGACGCGAAAGGTTTGTATCTCTTTCCCGGGTTTATTGATTTGCAGGTTCATTTCCGTGACCCCGGATTTGAAAATAAAGAAACGATTGAAAGCGGAGTTCAAGCGGCGATTTCAGGCGGCTTCGCGGCCTGTGTGACGATGCCGAACACTAAACCAACCTGTGATAACGCGCAGGTTGTGAAATACCAAATCGACCGCGGCTCGCTCAGTGATTTCAATATTTTTCCGGCCGGTGCGTTAACGCAGGGAATCGCCGGGCAAAAAATTTCCGAAATTTCCGAAATGAAAAACGCCGGAGCGGTTGCCGTAACAGACGGCCTGCAATGGCTGCAGGATACGGGCGTGGCGCGCCGCGCTTATGAATACGCTGTGACTTATGACATGGTGGTGATGTCGCAGGCGGAAGACGCGCGCCTCAGCGCGGCCGGTGTCATGAATGAAAGTGTGGTTTCAACCCGCCTGGGTTTACGCGGGCGACCGGGAGCCGCGGAAGATATTGCGACAGCGCGGGATTTGGAACTTGCGCGTTTAACCGGCTGCAAATTGCATTTGATGAATGTTTCTACAAAACGCGCGGTGGAGTATATCCGCGAGGCGAAACAGGAAGGTATCCATGTTACGGCGCAGGTCACGCCGCATCACTTGATGCTTACCGAAAATGATTTTGTAACTTATGACACTAATTTTAAAATCAGCCCGCCTCTGCGCAGCACCGAGGACCAGCGCGCTTTGCTGGAAGGCTTGAAGGACGGCACCATTGACGCGATTGGTTCGGATCATTCGCCGCATGCCGCGGAAGACAAAGACATGGATGTGGAGGTCGCGCCGGACGGCGTGGTTGGGTTTGAGTCGTATTTTGGCGCGGTGATGACGGTTCTTTTTCACGGACAGAAAATGCCGCTCATGGAATTGGTGCGAAAAATGAGTTTGAAGCCGAGTGAAATCATTAACAAGCCCAAGCTCGGTAAATTAGGCGAAGGCGAACTTGCGAATTTTATTCTGGCGGATTTGAATCAGGAATGGGTTTTTGAGCCCAAGCACATTCATTCCAAATCCAAAAACTCCTGCTTCTTTGGCAGAAAATTTAAAGGCCGCGTATTACATAACTTTGTCAACGGCTATCATTACGACTTAGGTAAATCGTGAAAAAGTCCATCTGCTGCGTTGTAAACATCACTTCTTTGTGCGGCGTAGGTTCTTACTACGCCTCCGCAGGCGTTCGTTTACGCCTTGCATCTGAAGCTTTTTCACTGATTTACCCTCGCAGCAAAAGAATAGGTGCTTTGTGAAGGCGTGGCTAGCTCTTGAAGACGGCTTGGTTTTTGAAGGCGAAGGCTTCGGCGCCGAAACCGAAATTTTCGGGGAAGTGGTTTTCAATACTTCATTGACCGGTTATCAGGAAATTTTAACGGACCCCTCGTACAAAGGGCAGATTGTCGTCATGACCAATCCTCACATTGGGAATTACGGCATCAATTCCAAAGACGTTGAATCAACGCGGCCGTGGGTGGAAGGTTTTGTTGTCCGCGAGCTCAGCCCGGTTGTCAGCAATTACCGCTCGGATGAAACGCTTGATGAGTATCTTAAGCGCTATAACATTCCCGGGATCGAAGGACTAGATACGCGCAAGCTTGTAAAGCATCTGCGTACGCATGGCGCGAAGAAGGGCATTATCTCGACCCGCGAATCAGACCCTAAGAGGCTCGTCCAAATGGCCAAAGATTCACCGAGTATTGTCGGCGTGGATTTAGTGAAAGAAGTTTCCTGTAAAAAAGCCTATGAATTTAATGAGACGATGCTTGAAGGATTTGAGTGGGGCAATAAAAAGGCCAAGAAGTACAAAGTGGTCGCGATTGACAGCGGTATTAAACACAATATTTTGCGCCAGTTGATTCATCACGGTTTCTCGGTGCTTGTGGTGCCCGCGGACACTAGCGCGGAAGAAATTTTGAAACTTAATCCCGACGGAATTTTTCTCTCAAACGGCCCCGGCGATCCGGAAGCGGTGACTTACCTGATTGAAACCGTCAGAAAGCTAATCGGTAAAAAACCAATTTTTGGAATTTGTCTCGGACATCAAATGCTTGGCCTCGCGCTTGGCGGCACTACTTCCAAGCTAAAATTCGGCCACCGGGGCGGAAACCATCCCGTGATGGATTTATCTACCAAGAAAATCGAAATTACTTCGCAGAATCACGGGTTTATGGTGGATATGGAATCTCTTAAGAAAGGCGAAGTCGAAATGACGCATATCAATTTGACCGATAAAACTTTGTCCGGCTTGCAGGATAAAAAAAATAAACTTTTTTCAGTGCAATATCATCCAGAAAATTCGCCCGGGCCACATGATTCGAGTTATTTATTCGAACGTTTTTACGATTTAATTGATAAAAAGGATTAATTGCGATTGAGCTTTGCTCAGAGCAATAAATATTACCGATGCCTAAGAGAACAGACATTAAAAAGATACTCTTGATTGGCTCTGGTCCGATCATCATCGGCCAAGCCTGTGAATTTGATTATTCGGGCGTACAGGCGATTAAGTCTTTGAAAGAAGAAGGCTATCAGGTTGTACTGATCAATTCGAACCCCGCGACGATCATGACGGACCCTGAAATGGCGGACGCGGTTTATATTGAACCACTGACGGTGGAATTTCTGGAAAAAGTTATCGCCAAAGAAAGACCCGACGCCGTTTTACCAACCATGGGTGGACAAACAGGGTTAAACCTTGCTGTCGAAGCTTTTGAAAAAGGAATTTTTAAAAAATATAATGTTGAAATGATCGGCGCGAAATATGAAGCGATCAAAAAAGCGGAAGACCGGGAGCTTTTCAAAAAGGCGATGCAGAAAATCGGACTTGATTTGCCCGTCAGCCAATTTGCGACCTCCGTTGATGGGGCGGTTGAAGTAGCCAATAAAATCGGCTATCCCGTGATTGTGCGAGCAAGTTTCACACTCGGCGGTTCGGGCAGCGGTATTTGCCATAATGAAGAAGAACTGCGTCGCATTGCTAAAACGGGTATCGATTACAGCCCGATTCACCAGGTGTTAGTCGAAGAATCAATTTTTGGCTGGAAGGAATTTGAGCTCGAAGTTATGCGCGATACCAAAGATAACTTTGTCGTGATTTGCTCGATTGAAAACTTTGATCCGATGGGCGTCCATACGGGTGATTCGATTACGGTGGCGCCCTCACAAACATTGACCGACAAAGAGTATCAGCGTATGCGCGATGCCGCTAAAGCCGTCATGACGGAAATCGGCGTTGAAACCGGCGGGTCGAATGTTCAGTTTGCGGTGAATCCTAAAGATGGGCGCATGACGATTATTGAAATGAACCCGCGTGTGTCGCGTTCGTCCGCGCTGGCTTCAAAAGCAACCGGTTTTCCGATCGCCAAATTTTCGGCCAAG
>JAYSWD010000027.1:0-2661 GCA_043718225.1 Candidatus Omnitrophota bacterium | reverse complement strand
CAGAGCGAACTGCGGTGTCCGCTCCTGCAAGCGCCCTTTCGTCAGTTATTCAACGTCTGTTCCATCCATAGCGAAGCAAACAGACAGTGCGTCGGCAGCCTGGCAGGGATTGGCAGCGACCGAGAAAACAAAAAGAATCGCGATCGTTTTCTTCAAATTCACCTCCCCGTGCTTGTCGGGAAAGTATAAGTCTAATCATTATGGCTGACCAACAGGTTTAAAAATAATTACAAAGGCAATCGAGTGAAACACTATAGGGCTTTACCCTACTGCCTTTTGGCGGCCAAGGGCTTACAGTGAGGCTTCTAAATTTATGAAATTAAAATTAATTATATTCATTTCGCTGTTCTCATTTTTCTACATGCCCTTGGCGAGTCTGCATGCTGAAGATGCTTCCCTGGCGCGGGCAGAAACGCTCCCGCTAGGTGAACGGCTGCATTATAAAATCAAATGGCTGGGTATTTCAGTAGCGACAGCCGATGTGTGGGTTGAAGAAAAAATTCAATTGAACGGCCGCGAGGTCTATCACATAGTTGCGCGGCTTGACACCAATAGTTTTCTATCCAAGATTTTTCCCATGCATCAGGAATTGCAAAGCTGGATTGATGCCGGAACTTTGGAATCGGTGCAGTTTGAAAGAAACCTGACGGGCCTGGTTAAGCGTCACGAAATCATGACTTTTGACGGCAAGAAAAAGAAAGGCTATTTCGAATCTTATAAAACAGGCAAGAAAAACGAATTTGACCTAACCGCGCCGGTGCATGATTTTTTAAGTGTCTTGTCTTTGGCCCGCCGGCAGAAATTTTCACTTGAAGAACCGGTCAACGTCGTAATTACTTGCGATCAGAAAGACTGGGCGCTGAATTTACATATGACGAAAAAAGAAAAACTCAAATATGACGGCAAAGAAACCGAGACCCTGCTGCTTGAGCCCATAGCCGTCGTCGAAGGAGTCGAGAAGCGCGGCCGCGCGTGGATTAACCTGTCGGATGACGAATCCAAAAAGCCCCTGAAATTTATCTTCAAAGCCCCGTTCGGCTACGTCGTCGGAACGCTTAAAGAACCTAAGTCTTAGCCTTCAAACTTAGTTTAAAAAAAGCCAGGCTTGTCGCTGCTATTTGCCCACTACCCTATCAATTAAATATCAGCTAACTTGCCGGGTCATCTCAAAATCAAGTCAAACCATTCTTCGTCTTTCTCTTCATCCGAATCATCGTCGTCAGACTCTTAATCGAAATGCTTGTCTTTAGTCTCGGTCCCTGCTGGCCGGCACGCAGGGTTAGTCGTTGGGATTTCTTCTTCGTGAGCAGGAACTCCAGACCAATGGTCGCAAGCCGAAGATTTCTTCGGACCAGTGGTCGAATGACCGTATGACCGCACACAGGATATTTTTCATTCTAACCCTGCGCCTTAGCCTCACCTAATTTTCTTCAAAAAGGATTCGCTTAAGACATCAAACTTTGCTTTCTTCCCCCAAAGCTTTTTAGAATACTGCTTTAAAAAAAAGAGAACATGTTCTTTAAATTGACCCAACTCCAAAGACAAATCACTGGAACGAAATGCCTGCGCCCAAACCTTGATCATTCTTTCCGGCTTGATTTTTTTATTCCGAATAATTTTCACCATATCCTGAATGTCCAATTCGAGGAAGCGCGTCATTTTTCCGATCGTCCAATAAGCGGGCTCAATGAGTTCAACATTCAGCTTTCCTATTTTTTTATAGAGTAGGGCGGTTTTCCTGTAATCCAAATAGCTGATCATCGACCCCCCGCCGATATTTTCGGAGAAATTTACCGAAACCCCGGTTTCACGCGCAGTTTTTAAAATAATTTCCGCCGCCCGCTTTTTTTGCGCGGGACTATTCCGGCTCAGGCGGATTTCAAAGTCAATGTCGAAACTCGGACGCACATGCCCCATGAGCGATGCCGCGCTTGCCCCGACAACGATCACCGTCGCCTTTTGGTCAAGGTTCATGTCAAGCCGTTTAAAAAATTCGTGGATTTTCTTTTTATTCATGCCGCAGCCCTACTATTTTGTTGTCTCATCTCCGCGTCCCGAACACGTGCGTGCAAACTATGGATCGTTTGCTTAGGTAGGATCGCGCGCAATTGCCGCCAAGCTTTGTAAGTTCTTCCGATGTGGACTTGCGCGGCAGGATGCGGGCGCAAATCGTTAAACAACCTCACAATCTCCGCGCCTTCTCCGGTCAGCTTGGGCTGCCCTGTCACAATGGCTTCGGCTAATTTCTCGATATGCTCGCGCGAGAAAGACGCGGACTCGGGCTTCTGCTCCACCGCTCTGAAAAAATCGGTCAATGAACAGCCCAGCACAGTTGCGATTCTTTGCAAAGTTCCCACCGTCACATCTTGCTTACCCTTTTCTATATTCGATAAATTGGGCTGAGGAACTCCCACGAGACGCGCGAGCGCCTGCTGGGTTAATCCCTGCTTCATCCTTAATTGAAAGACGATATCTCCGACCTGTTGCATAATTAAAATATAGCATATTTACTATAATGCGCAATAAATCATTTTAAGGGGTTTACTTCTATCTATAAAAGAGGTATCTATTTAGCTGACTGAAGCGAAATTGAGAATTGGGGTGATGTTACCCTGGCGGTGGTAAAGATAGGCGGTTTTGAGTTCGGTAAAAATATCGCAC
>JAYSWD010000026.1:0-2691 GCA_043718225.1 Candidatus Omnitrophota bacterium | reverse complement strand
TTCTTGTGATTGGAATTTCAGTCGCGGGTGTCTCGATGGCTTTGGGTGATGAGCAGGGAATGAGACGGGGCGCACTCGCGGCGGGTGGCGGGGCAATCATCATGTTATCGAGAGCTATTTTAGATTTGATTCAAAACGTGACTCATTTTTAAGGGGAATATGTGAAGCAGATTAAAGTTTATCGCAAGGTACATGAACGAAACAAAATAATGGGGCTCGAGTTTCCCGAATTATTACTCGTTGTACTCGTTTATCTTTTCGTATTTATTTTTTCTAAGAATATCGTTTTGAATGTACTGCTTGTAATTGCGGCCTATCTTTTCCTCCGTGCTTACAAAAGAGGCAAGCCCCCGCATTGGACTTCATCTGTGATTCGATTTTTCATGACCGGACATCGCTATCCCTTATCACGGGAAATGAATCGGGAGATTTTTCAATGAAAGCAAACGAATTAACAAAGATCAAAGATTTATTGCGTTATGAAAAACGAATGCCATTTTTAAAGCAGATGGATCTGTTTGCGGTAGAAGACGGTATGGTGATCGGTGTGACGGGTTCGCTTGGAATGGGTTTTAAGCTGGAAGGCAGAGATTTGTTGCTTCAGAGCAATGATGAGATTGAAGATTTTGAAATGAAAGCACGAAAATTCTGGAATTCACTTCCTGAATCCTTAAATCTTCATTTTATTGTTAAGTCTGAGAGTGATTCGACGGATGTTTTGCGAACTTTTAGTGAATCAGAAATTGATCAGTCGGATTTGTTTAAAACCGTTTTGCATGCTAAGCAAAAGTCATTGGCAGAGAAGCCCTTAATTCGCCGCAGTGTGTATGTTTTTGTTGTCGTTCGTCCGGATTCAAAATCTATAAGGGCATCATTGATGCCTGATTTATCAATTGCTTTTGGGAAAAAGGCAAAACGTCTAAGCGCGGAAGAATTCCTCCGTCTTAAAAGCCGGTTACTCGAGCGTTTCCGCGATATAAAGCTGGGGCTTCAGGATTTAGGATTTAAAGTTTCCGACCTCCGTGATGAAGATATTCTGAAATATCTCTATGAACTCTTGAACCCCGGCTACTGTCAGGAAGTTCTGCCTTTTGAATATGATTCGTTTAAAAAAAATTCAAAAGGGCCAACCGACGAATCTTTGCGGTCGCGTCTCTCCATGGCTCCGCCGCTTGTCGATGACCGGTTTATTTATCTGAGTCGTTATTTTCATGAAGTTTTGAACCTTCGCCTTTTACCTGATGTTACCAATCTGAAAGCGATGAAGGGTTTTGAGCGAGGACTTGGGACTGATTATTTATTATCTTTCTCTATTGAAGTTCCTGATCAAGATCGTGAACGAGCTTCTTTAAAACGATCGCTCAATTTTACAAAGGCACAAGCGTTTTACTCACGAACTAAGGATTACGATGCTTCTGCGCGGGCGGGAGAATCAGATGAGTTTTTGACCGAAATTACGAACAAGCAAGATAAGCTTTTTTATGTGTCCTTATCGGTATTAATTAAAGACCGTTCGCGAGAAACCCTTGAAAAAAGAGCACAAGAAATCCTTCGGACCTTTCCAAAATTAGGTGATGCCCGGGGGATTGAAGATCATTTAAACCATGACCGGCTATTTTTATCATTTCTACCGCTTCAGGGGCAGGACAATCCTTTAAGTTATTTGGTACGAAGCGAAGCGCTGACGCATCTTGTTCCTTGGCAGGCGAGTTGGAAAGGATCAGCCAAGGGAATCCCGCTTAAGACTTACTGCGAAGAGCCGCTTGTCCTTGATCTTTTTGACCCCAAACTTCAAGCCAAGCATGCGCTGATGCTGGGTACGACAGGATCGGGAAAGTCTTTTTTCACGACGCATCTTCTGCTTTATTTTTTCTTATCCTCAAAACAGCATGATGTGACCGTAATTGATGTCGGAGGAAGTTACCGCAAACTCTGCAATATCCTTGGAGGATCTTATCTTGAAGTCGAATGCTCAGAGAAATACGCACTGAATCCTTTCCCAAGGAAATCGGTACTTTTTCCGGACGGTTTGCAAGCGGATGCAACGTTTCTTCAATTTCTACGGGATCTAATGCAACGGATGATTCATAGCGGATCATGGACATCCAGCGACAAAATGATTCTCGAGCGCGCGATCCGCTTTGTTTATGACGGCCTGAACAGGGATGAAACTCCTATCTTGCAGGATGTTCAAAATGTGCTTCGTAATTATTCATTCGGCGATGAAGTTGATCGGCAAAAAGCCTACCGATTTTCAAAAGAGTTAAGCCTTTTTACGGAAGGGGACTATGGAAAGCTTTTAAACCGTGCAAGCACATTTGATATTGATTCCAGGTTTACTGTGTTTGATCTTCGGAAGATTGCCCAGTACCGGGAACTGCAGGAAATTTTTCTGTTTATCATTCCGTTTGCGCTCAAAAGAAAGTTTGAAAATGTCGCGGTAAAAAAGATTCTTGTTCTTGATGAGTGCTGGCAGCTCCTTCGCGAAAAAGCAGGCGAAGATCTTGTTGAGGTCTTTTACCGGACAGCGCGCAAGATGAATGCCGGAGTTCTTTCCATTACACAAAACCCGGGAGACTTCCTCCGGTCCGAGGTTTCGGGTGTCATTATTAATAACTCGCCCATTAAATACATTCTCCGCCTTCACAAAGGACATGAAGACCTTAAACGTTTTGGTCTTAACGAGAATGA
>JAYSWD010000025.1:0-7957 GCA_043718225.1 Candidatus Omnitrophota bacterium | reverse complement strand
TTCCGTTCTGCTTCTTGCCAAAGGCGGAAAAATTCTTTATTATGGGTTTAGGCTTCCCGATACGGAAAAGTTAGAAGCCGCGTTAAAGGTTTGATTTTTCTAGTCTCGAACGCTAAGGAGTTTATCATATGGGTTCAGAGAGAGAATTTGATCAGTACATGAATGAGCTCATGGCACTTCTTCAGAAAATTATTTCCAATCATCCGCAGATGCTGAAAAATCCGGATTCGCAATCATTTAAATTTCCTAAAAACGCTTCCAACGTCTTTATTTTTAATTTCTTTCCTGTGTCGGATGAAGCTTTTGATGAATTTGATGAGATTTTGGACCGCGAAGACGAAGGCCGCCCCGAAGATTTAAAATACGAAATTAGCAGCGAAGATCGGCTTTTTTTAAAAAAGTACGGAATCCGTTTCTAGTGCTTCCCAAAAACTCAAATTGTGCGGCGCAATTTGAAAAACAATACTCAGAGTCGTCCCTTTTGTCTTTTTATTTAGTCGTCAAAAGGGGCTAAGAATATGCGTTTTCGATTGCGGGCCGCATTCTTCCTGATTTTTTTGTTCTCGTTTTCTTCCGCGTTCGCGCAAGGATTTGACCATTCGGCATTGAACCGATTTTTAAAGCAATATGTTGATGCTTCCGGACATGTTAATTATGCCGCCGCAAAACAGAATTCTGCCGATTTAGACCAGTACCTCGCCCTCGTCAAGCAAATCGATCGCAAGGCATTGCAAAATACTCCGCAGCAGGAGCGATTGGCCTTTTGGCTGAATGTGTATCATGCTGGGCTTTTAGCTTTAATACTTGAAAACTATCCGATAAAAAGCACTCAGGAAATTCCGAGCTTTTGGGATCGCCGGTTTTTGCAAGTCGGGCTTATCAAGAAGGGAAGCGACGCGGGATTGTACGGCCTTTCGGAGATCCGTAGCAATATCCTCGTTTCTCAGTTTCAAGATGAAAAAATTCATTTTGCGCTAGCAATAGGAGCCAAAGGCGGGCCGCTTTTTCCCCGCGAAATTTTTACGGGGCCGCGGGTCCGAGGACAACTTTATCAATGCGTCCGCCGCGAAGTAAATAGGCCCGCGATGGTAAATGTGGACCCGGCTCAAGGATTGGTTAATGTGTCGCTTATTTTTCAATGGTATTCTCCCGACCTTCTCCTGCATTTTGGAAAGCCGGAAAGAAGAGGGAAATTAAGCCGTACCGATACTGCGATTGTAAATTTTTTAATCCGCTATTTAAAAAAGATCGAGAAGATTAAATTTTTAAAGGCGGCTCAATATAAAATCGGATATACCACTTTTGATTGGTCGCTGAACGACACGGTTATGGTTCCGGCGGATGAAAAAAAAGTCTGATTTGAAGGCCGCCTGCATCCAGCTTAGCGCCGGAGCCGACTGGAAGAACAACTGGAAACAAACCGAAAAGCAAATTCTTCGCGCCGCGCGTGCTGGCGCTGATTTGATTGTCCTGCCTGAGAATTTTATTGCCCGCGTTTCCGAGAATGAAATCTATGCCATTGCTCGAGATGTTGTGCCGCAGATTCTTCGTTTGCTCCGGTCTTTTTCAAAAAAGCACGGCGTATTTATTGCCGCCGGGAGCGTGCCCGAATTATTAAATCGGCCCGCAGGCCGCAAGAATTCTTTAATTGCGAATACCTGTTATGTTTTTTCACCGAAGGGAAAAACTCTTAGTAAATACCGCAAAATGCATTTATTCGATATCAATATACCGGGACTCCGTGTTAAAGAATCCCGTTCGGTTTACGCGGGGAAAAAGCCGGGTATTTTTAAAGCGCGCGGAATCGGAGTAGGAATTGGAATTTGTTATGACCTGCGATTTCCAGAGTATTTTCGTATATTAAGTCAACGCGGAGCCGAGGTGCTTGTGATTCCCGCAAATTTCACGGCCCAAACCGGGAAAACAGCATGGGAAGTGCTTTTGCGCGCCCGCGCTATTGAAAATCAGTGCTACGTAGTTGCTGCCGGACAATGCGGCCGCCACCCGGCTTCGGGAATTCTGAGCTATGGTAACAGCATGATTTTAGACCCCCTTGGGAAAGTCATTAAAAGGGCTTCTTTTTCAAAACCCGCGGTTCTGATAACCCTGCTAAAACTTGAAAATTTACGGGTTTTTAGGCGCCGTTTTCCTGTCCTAAAACATCGTAAAATCAATGTTTGAAAAGGGTTAAATTAGCCTTGACAGGATTAGGCCTAACCCATAGAATTTCGACTCATTTTTCTAGGAGATCACATGAGCACTTATGCAATTATTGAGTCAGGTTCAAAGCAGTACTGGGTCGAAGCGAACCAGACTATCCAGGTTGAAAAACTGGGAGAAATCACGGATAAAAAAGTAGAGCTCGAAAGAGTACTTTTTTACTCGGATGACAACGGAACTAAGATCGGCACGCCGGTTATTGCCGGAGCCAAGGTGATTTGCGAATATTTGGGCGAAGTGAAAGCCAAAAAAGTCATTAATTTTAAATTTAAGCGCCGCAAGGACTATAAGCGAAAAGTCGGACATCGCCAGGTTTACGCGGAATTGCTCATTAAAGAAATCAAAGTCAAATAAGTCATATTAGGCGCTGCGGCCGGTAATATTTCTTCGGCTTTGCCGGCGCGCAACCGCGCAACATATTTAGGCTCTGTGCCTTCGGCACAACCGCAAAAGGAAGCAAAAAATGGCACATAAGGTTGGTCAGGGTAGTACACAGAACGGCCGCGATTCAAACTCGAAACGGCTTGGCGTAAAAATTTACGGCAGCCAGAAAATTAAAGCGGGAATGATTATTCTTCGCCAGCGCGGAACTAAATTTCGTCCCGGACGTTATGTCGGCATCGGCGGAGATGATACATTGTTTGCAAAGCGCGACGGTGTTGTGGAGTTTCAGAAAAATCGCACTGTTAACATCATCGTTCCAGCCTGATTTCTTAGTTTTCCGTTCTAATTTTTTAAGGGCTAAAAAGCGAAGCCATTGGCTCCTTTTTAGCCCTTTCTGTTTTTGTGTTAATAGTTGCGACCTCGATTTGAGGGATTCCAATTTAGGAAAATAAGTTATGTTAAATTTCGTGCATGTACTCGTACAAGCCGGTGACGGCGGCAAAGGCTGCGAAAGCTTTCAAGCGCGCATGGACCGGAAAATTGTGGCCAACGGCGGCGACGGCGGTCGCGGCGGCCATGTTATTTTTAAAGCTTCGAACCAAGCGCAGCGCATTGATAAATTAAAACAGCGCCAGCATATTTTGGCGGAGTCGGGCGCTATCGGCGGCAGTAACAGCAAAAAGGGCCGCAAGGGCAAAGACGATATTATTCTTGTGCCCGTCGGAACCCGGATCTATAACCGCGCGACCCGCTTGAGTATCCGTGATTTGAAAAATGACGGTGATGAAGTCATGGTCGCGCGCGGCGGCAATGGAGGCTTCGGAAACGAAGGCGGAAGAAAACAAACCTCCGGCGGATTCGGCGAAAAAATTGAAATCGAGCTCGAATATTTTCTTGTCGCCGATGTTTTTTTGATCGGTTTGCCCAATTCTGGAAAATCGCTTTTTATGAGCACGCTCACGAACGCGCAGGTGCCAGTTACGGAGTATCCTTTTTCAACCCGTTATCCCGCGGTGGGCGCTTATGATTATGACGGTTATAAGCAGATGTTCATTTGTGAAATGCCCTCGATTTACGAAGGTTCGCGCGAAGGGCATGGGCTGGGTCTTGATTCTCTGCGTCAGCTTGTCCGCGCGAAGGTGATAGTTCTTTTTGTCGACGCGGGAACAACGTTTGCGAAGTCAGAAAAAGAAGGGTTGAATCAGTTAAGCGCTATTTTAAAAGAATTCGCTCCCGAAGAAGCGAAGTTCAAGGTTTGTGCGGTGATAAATAAAGTGGATGATGCTAAAGATGAGAAGGTTCTCAAAAAGACGCTTTCAAAATTAGATATGCCTTTATTTCTGATTTCGGTCAAAGAAAAAAGAGGGCTTGAGCCTCTGCTTGAATATTTGACGCAACAATGTGAGGCCCGCGCCGGTGAAAGTGTTATTAGCTAAGAAAAAGCGGATTGTCGTTAAAATCGGTTCCAGTATTCTGACCGCGGGGCAGGGTGTGTTTTCTAAAGCGGTGCATGCGCGCCTTTGTGGCCAGGTTTTGCGTTTAATGAAAACTCATGAAATGGTGATCGTCAGTTCGGGCGCGATCGCGCTTGGCATGCAGGCTACCGGCCGTAAAAAACGCCCCCAAAAAATGCGCGAACTTCAAGCTTGCGCGGCTATCGGCCAGGGAAAGCTCATGCACGCCTATGAAACTTTTTTCGCGCGCAGCGGGCGTCATACAGCCCAAATTCTTTTAACCCGCGATGATGTCGGTAATAAGCGCCGCTTTGATAATGCCAGCGCGACGCTGAAAACTCTGCTTGCCGAAAAAATTCTTCCGATTGTGAATGAAAATGACACCGTTGCCACGGAAGAAATTGCGTTCGGCGACAATGATATTTTATCTGTGCATGTGGCGCATATGGTCAAAGCCGACCTTTTGATTAACCTTTCGAATGTGAATGGTTTTCTTTTGAAAAGCGGCAAGCGTTTACCTAAGGCTGGAAGCTTTAAACAGATCGACGGGGAAATGCGCGCGCATCTCGGCGACAAATCAAGCGAGAGAACCGTCGGCGGCATGACCGCTAAATTAAATGCGGCGAAAACCTCCATGAAATTGGGAATTCCTTTTCAAATTGTGGACGGGAAGCGTTCGAATGTTATTGTCAACGCGGTTTCCGGCAAGGATGAGGGCACACTTTTTTGTCTTAAGCGGTAAAATATTTTGGTTCTGTGATTCCATTATGAAGAAACAAACTTGGCAAAAAAAATTGGATTTGAAGGTGGATGCTTGCGGCGCTGCCGCACGCAAGGCAGCGGCTTGGGATATCAAGTTGCGTAATAAGATTTTAGATGAAGCCGCGCGTCAAATTGAAAAGGAAAGCGCGGTCATTTTACGCGCCAATCAAAAAGATTTGGACCGTGCCGCGAAGTCAGGCATTGCTCCCGCGATGATTGACCGTCTTACGCTGAATGCCAAACGGATCAAGGCGATGGCGGAAGGGATTCGTTCCGTTCGAAAATTACCCGACCCGATCGGTAAAGTTATTTATCAGCACACAGGGCAGGATGGTTTGCGTATTCAGCGCGTAACGGTTCCTTTGGGAGTTATTTTAATCATTTTTGAATCGCGCCCCAATGTGACGGTGGAATGCGCGGCTTTGGCTTTAAAAAGCGGAAATGCAGTTATTTTGCGCGGAGGCCGCGAGGCTTTTGAATCGAACCTGGCCCTGGTTAAAATTTTTCGCGGTGTGCTGGTTAAATATAAATTGCCGCAGGAAGTGGTTTCATTCATCGATACAACTGACTATGAAACCGTTGATTATTTATTGAAACAGGAAGGTAAAATTAATCTCGTGATTCCGCGCGGCGGGCAGGGGCTGATTAAAAGCGTCGTGGAAAAATCGCGCATTCCCGTGGTGAAGCATTATCAGGGGATTTGCCATGTTTTTGTGGATGCTAAAGCCGATCTCAAAAAAGCCGCGGCTATCGCCGAGAATGCCAAGCTGCAGCGCCCCGGTGTTTGCAATGCCATGGAAACTTTATTGGTGCATGAAAAAATTGCGGCGAAGTTTCTGCCTTTGGTAGCGCCGCGTCTCTTGGCGGGCGGCTGTGAAGTGCGCGGCGATGCCGCAACAAGAAAATATATTTCCTGGGCGAAAACCGCGAAAGCAAATGATTATGGCCAAGAGTTTTTGGACAAAATCCTCGCGGTGCGTGTTGTAAAGGATTTGAATGCCGCGATTGAACATATTACGAAATATGGTTCAGGCCATACGGACGCGATTGTGACCCGTGACAGGCGCGCGGCGCAGACTTTCCGCGAGCAGATTGATTCCTCATCCGTGATGATCAACGCTTCCACGCGCTTTGCGGACGGTTTCGAATATGGTTTGGGCGCGGAAATCGGTATTTCGACGGATAAGGTTCATGCCCGCGGCCCGATGGGGCTTGAGGGACTAACTTCATATAAGTATGTTGTGACGGGCAGTGGTCACATACGACGGTAATTATTGAAAGTGAAAAAGTTTTATTGCCGGTTGCGTCAAAGACGCAGAGGCTAAAAATGACAGTGAAGATTGGGCTTTTCGGCGGTACTTTTGATCCGGTTCACCCAGCTCATTTTGGCATTGCTTCTCAAGCTCTGCGTCAATTTAATTTAGATAAAATCATATGGATTCCCGCCGCTCTTTCTCCGTTTAAAAAAGATGAAATTCCTGCCACCGCAATTGAACACCGGCTCGCGATGGTAAGACTCGTTTGCGTGCATGAGCCCAAATTTGAAGTCAGTGCCTTTGAAGCGGAAAAAGGCGGAATATCTTATTCGATTGATTCGCTGCGTTATTTTCAGAGCTGTTATCCTACGGCTCAATTTTTTTGGATTCTGGGAGAGGATGCTTTAGCGGGAGTTTCCGAATGGAAAGACGCGGACCAGCTGATGCGGGATTTAACTTTTCTTGCGGCGGAAAGAGAGGGAGAATACGCGGATTTTCCAAAGGAATTAAAAATGAAGCGTATTCAATTTAAACTGAATCCTCTTTCTTCGACTGATTTTAAATCCAAGTCCGCTCAAACTGAAAGTATCGCCATGCTTGATTCTCAAGTTGCAGCCTATATCCGCCAAAACCGGCTTTACGGAATACGATGACTTTAAACGCGCTTATTTTTTTATGTGTTTTGGTGGCTTTCTCCGCGTTTTTTTCAATCGCGGAAACCGCGTACTTTTCGTTATCCAAAATGGATATCGATTTTATTAAACGCAATCATCCGCAGTTCGGAAAATGGGTTTTAGCGCATTTGGATTCGCCGCGAAAAACCCTGACGACGGTTCTTATCGGAAATTTAATCTCCAACACCTGGGCGACAGCATTGGTTGCTTCAGATAGCTATGCGGTCGGCGGGGCCCGGTCGGCAATCATTGCCACAACAGTATTTGGTATTCTCCTGACTATTTTCGGTGAAATGGCTCCTAAAGTGATCGCGCTACGTTTCAAAGTACCGGTCGCGCTTTTTTCGGCTGTCCCGATGTTTTTTTTCAGCCAGCTTTTTACTCCGGTGCGTTTTTGCATGAAATGGCTGACCGATGCTTTTTTCCATTTTTTGGCGCGGGAACGTCCGGATTTGCGTCATGCATTGTCGGAAGAGGAGCTGAAAGTCCTGGTCAGCATTGGCGAAGAAGAAGGCATGCTTGATGCCGAAGAACGTAAGCGTTTGCATGAACTTTTTGAGCTCGCGGAGAGGCCGGTCCGCGAAATTATGACGCCGAGAACGGATTTAACGGGGCTTGATGCCGATGAAGATGCCGGAAAGCATTTCGAAATTATCCGGCGCAACCATTTTTCGTGTATGCCTGTTTTTCAAAACTCCCTGGATCAAGTCATTGGGGTTGTGGATGTACAGACTTATCTTTTGGGTTCTGAGCCGCGGCTCAGGCAGATCATGAAAAAGGCAGTTTTTATTCCCGAGACAAAAAAAATAAGTGATTTATTGGCTGATTTCCGGCGCGACCGGGAAAATTTTGCCGTATGCGTGGATGAGCATGGCGGTACCGCCGGAGTGGTGACTTTAGAAGACATTCTCGAAGAGATTTTCGGTGAATTTGAAGATGAGTACTCCAAGGCGCAGGATCCCGTGCGCGCGCTTGACGCAGAATCTTCTCTTGTGGAAGGCAAAATCACGCTCGATGATTTTAATGAATATTTTCAGACGGCGCTACACTCTGAAACAGAAAGCACGCTGGGCGGGTATTTAATGGAAAAGATCGGAGAAATTCCGGCCAAGGGGACACGCCACGAAGACGAGCAAATAGAATTTCAAATCCAGGATATGCAGCGACAGCGCGTCCGTACGGTTATTGTGAGGAAGAAAAAATGACC
>JAYSWD010000024.1:0-7976 GCA_043718225.1 Candidatus Omnitrophota bacterium | reverse complement strand
CGGCGCATTCTTCCATCCATAGTAAATACCTGCAAACATTGCCGTTACAACAACAGCTAGCCCCAAGAACCACGGGTCCCAGGTGATTTGGTCATACTGCAACAGCCGCGCATGCTTAATTCAGAGGCTTCTCAATTTCTTTGAGGTCTTTGTCAGGAAGATACAATAAAAGTAATCCTAAAATAATCCCGCCGATAGCGGTAATCATAGTATTCCCGCCGAATATTTTTATATCAGCCAGATCCAAAACATGCCAAATTCCGCGCCAAATCAGGACAATACCCAAAACCGTAAGTAAACTTTTTGCGAAATACCGGATGAGTTTCATTTTGCTGTTGTCCTTTTTCATTTTATTTTCGAAAAACCCATCTGGCGCAAAAGATTCCAACGCTCGCGAGCGCGCAATAAATACAAAGCAGATGTAAATGCCCGACATTAATCACATGCCACATGGCATTTCCCTGGGTGAAAGGCATCCATGGTTTCACATCCAAATGCATGATGCTGTCCAAAAAAACATGGCTGTAAGCGCCGATTATCGCGGAAATAAATGTGGCGCTCCAAGTTAATTCTTCAAGAAAAAAATTATGAAGCGGCCGGTAAATCAGAACGGCCGCGATCACCGCGAGGTTACAGCCCGCATAAGTGTGCAGAAACTGATGCAGAGGCTCTTCATGTTTTAAAAGATGATAAAGCGTTTCAAGGTCGATGATCACCTGCACAAATATGAAAGCGATCAGACTGAAATGCTTGGGGAAAACCGCTTTGAGCAGCGCCGCGGGACCAAAATGAAAAGGTGTAAAAGGCATAGACTATTTTCCCCATCTTTTTTAAAAGTCAAAAACGAAAACGCGCACGGCCCACAGCAATAAGATGACCGCAATCAAGGCTGTCCACAACAAACCCGAATAAATTTTTTTGGCCGGCACCTGCCGCCTGTCTAAAATCCATCCGACGCAGCCGCCGACCCCGGCCCAAAATAAAAACATCGCAACATAACCCCCTAAATTAAAGTCGGGCAGGATAAACCCGGTGGGGCTATTTTCAAGCGGGAGTTTTAAAAGCCGTCCAACGACCAGTGCCGGAAATTCCAGCGCCGCGGCGGCAAATACCAGCATGGCGGAAAGAACGTGTTTGCCGAGTTCGATCTTAAATTGAATCAGCAAAAGCAGCAATCCGTGAGGAAGCGCCGTAATCAGCAAGGCGAGCACAATGCCCCATGCTATTTTTATTTTCATTTATTTTCCATTCAATTTCACTCGAAAACCATGGCTGATAATATGCCAGAGAAGGCGAATTGAAAAAGGAAATAATCGAAGTGCGGTGTGGCGCTTAATTGTTAACTGTAAACGAGACTGTCGCGGTGTGGTCGCCGGTGCTGTCAGTATAAGTCATGCTGAGCGTATGATTGCCATTGGGGAGAGTCCGCGTATCAAACCCGCCGCTGCCGCCCCAGGTAAAGGGCGATGAATAATATTTTCCGGACTGACTGCCATTCAGATAATAAGCAACTTTACGTATGCCCGGATGCGCGTTGAGATTGGGGCCCGCATTCACTGTGCCGGTTAAAACGGCGCCTTCGGCCACGCCCGTGAAATCCGCTGCCGGCGGAGCCGAGCTGTTGTTAACCGTAAAATTAACCGTGATTTCATGCGCACCGGTATTATCGGTCACGACGGCTCGTAAAACATGCGCGCCATTACTAAGCGCCTTGGTGTCAAATCCCTGCGTATCGCCCCAGGTAAAAGGCGCGACAGTTGAAATTCCTTTGCTCGATCCATCCACAAAATATTCCGCTCTTTGAATCGCTCCGAATGTCGCCGGATCGGGCGCGACATTAATTGAGCCGCTCACTGTGGCGCCTGCCGCAAGGCCGTTTAATTTGGGCTGAACTCCGGCAGTGTTATTCACATTAAAATTCACGATTGCCGTATGATCGCCGGTGTTATCCGTATACGTCATGCTTAATGTGTGGCTTCCATCAGGCAAAGTTTTTGTATCAAACCCGCCACTGCCGCCCCAGGTAAACGGCGATGCGTAATATTTTCCGGACTGACTGCCATTGAGATAATAAACCGCTTTACGTACGTTCGGATGCAAATTGAGATTCGGGCCGATATTGACTATCCCATTTAATGTCGCACCGTTTGTAACGCCTACAAAATCCGCACCCGCCGGCGGCTCGGCTGAATTATTAACACTGAAATTAAAACTTATTTCATGCGGGCCGGCATTATCGATAATCACCGCCCGCAAAACATGCGCCCCATTGCTGAGGGTCTTCGTATCAAAACCTTGCGTGCCACCCCATGTGAAAGGCGCAACAGTTGAAATTCCTTTGCTGACTCCGTCCACAAAATATTCCGCTCTTTGAATCGGGCCAAATGTCGCCGCGTCGGGACTCACAAAAATATTTCCGCTGACCGCGCCGTCCGCCGCGATGCCGTTTAATGTGGGCTGTACAGTTGTAACGGGATTATCCACGTTAAAATTAATTTCTGCCGTGTGGTCGCCGGTGCTATCGGTGTAAGTCATGCTGAGCGTATGATTGCCATTAGCGAGAGTGCGCGTGTCAAACCCGCTTATTCCCGTTCCGTTCACACCGCCCCAATAAAAGGGCGACGAATAAACTTTGCCGGATTTGACGCCGTTCAAATAATAAGCCGCTTTTCTCACGTCCGGATGCAGGTTCAGATTCGGGCCGATATTCACAGTTCCGTTCACGGTTGCGCCCGTGGTAACGCCAATAAAATCAGACGGCGGCGGTGCGATTGTTATGACGCGGCCTGTTCCGGCACCGTATAAAGACCGGACTGCGGGAACGGCAGGGTCCTCAGGCGCAATCACTGTTCTTGGGCCATTCAAATAGGGATACATGACGGAAGTGCCGTCTGTTTCCGCATGCCCAATACCCAATGAATGACCGATTTCATGCACGTATACTGTGAGAATATCAATGCCGGTTGTAATCGCACTGTAACTCACGCCGCCGGTTACGACCGCGGGCAAAGTATATTGGCGGGCGCCATCCAAATAAACATCACCGCCTTGCGGAAAATAAGCATAAGCAATCGCATCATTCGGCGTTCCCAAATTCGCGTCGAATTCCTGCCCGCTTAAAACCGTGAACATAATTTGCGCAGTATTCACCGCGACTTCCTGAAAAGTCAGGGGAATATATTTCGCCCATTCCGTAAAGGCTTGTTTTATGGTTTGGAAAAATCCAACCTTTTTATGCTCGACGGTTGTCGCTGTCTGTGTCTGATAATACTGTTCGATGCTCGTGTAATTGATGCCCCAAGTCACAGTTTCGCTTGGCCATTTGTTGTAAGTCGGAATACTGGACGCGGTCGCGCCTTCTTCCGCCGTTAAATTCGCGCTTCCTTCTTGGGCCATTTCAAAAACATCTCTGTTATTGTGTGTTCCGGAATCAGAATAGGAAAGCGGCGAAGGCTCAGCGAAAAAATCCGCGGGCGCGGCGGGCAAATTCGCAGCCGGCTTATTTTCCAAAGCTTCGAGGTTGATCGTGGACGCCAATGTATGGTCAGCGGCTCTTTCCTGCGCGAAAGCGGGATTGAAAATCAAAATGAAGGATAAAAAAAGCGAGAGAAATATCCGCGATGTGGTTTTCATATAAACCTTTGATAATAATTGATCGATCAAAACACCGCGGAATAGTGTGCGGAGAATACTAAATAATCATAGCATCAGCCTGGGCGGGAGATCAACTAAGGTCGAATCTTCTGATCAGATCCAGGGTTTCCCTGACGAAGACGTTTCCAAAAAAACTGGTTTTTATCCGTTTTGAACGGGAATTGGGCACTTTTTCTTACTGCTTCAAAGCCACCGGTATTCCGAAAGCCTCGCCGCTTTTCACATTCGCATTTACATTTCCGGAAACAGCCGCAGAAACTTGAACTTTGCTCAGATTAATGCACAGAACCACATGCAAAACCAATCCCGCGAAAAGAATCAGTGACGCGTAAAAAAACCATTTCTTTCCACTATCACATTTACCTGATTGATCGTTCATGCTGCCTCCGTTTGGAATAGTTAATATTGTTATACTACCAAGGAAGTTTTATGGATGCGAGGCGTTGAGGTCGTTGTCTTTGTAATATTTCGTGCCTTTGGCGGTGAGTTCCAACGCAAGCCCCGAACCGGTGAGCTGATAAACATAAACGCCGGAAGCGACTTGAACGGCCCCTTGCAAAGCCCCGCCGGTATCGCCTGCTTTCGCGGCGGCGGATGCCTGGCCGCCTAATTCCCAGCCAGAGTTCACAAAACTGTTAAAGACCTTTTCATTGTCGAAAACCCAAACCAACGTAAAACTTTTAACGCCAAGCCCGAGCCCCGCTTGAAGCTCTGCCATATTCATAAAAGTTTTGTGCCCTGTTTTATTATTCACCGCCAACCCGCGCCCGCTGCCGCTGCCCGCGAATAATATTTTCACGCCAAAGTTGCTGAACGTCGCGTAACCATAAGCTTTTTCAACCGCGATTTTCGCCGCGGGTTCGGAAGCGTACAACTTTGATAAAACTTCCGATGATTGATCGAGGATTACTTGCCGCTGTTTTTCTTCAGGCCGTCTGTCCATCCATGCCGGCCGCGAAAAGACAGTATTAACGGCAAGAACAAAACTAATTGCAAAAAATAGAGTCGTTTTGATTTTCACTTTAGCTCCTTTTTTTGGTTCTTTAAGATTATGGCTGATCGGCATCATGCTCTATCCTCGAAGGGTTTTCATCACGTTTCGGCATGAAAAAAATATATGCAAAAGCGATAAGAACCATAACAAGTCCAAAAACAGCAATCCAAATCATCAGCCCTCCTTTTGCTTAGGCACTTTTATAATCAGCGCCAACCGCCGGAAATAAAAAATGTTTCGCCCGTAATCCATGACGAATCCGGTGAAGCTAGAAAAACAGCCATAGGCGCGATGTCTTTTGTCTGCCCGGTGCGGCCAAGCGGCGTCTGAGCTACGGTGTTCTTTTGCATATCGCTGCCTTCAATACCCGCGGCATGCGTTCCTTCGGTTGCAATCATTCCGGGATTAATCGCATTGACACGGATTTTGCGCGCACCCAATTCCTGAGCCAGCGATCTTGTAACCGCGTCGACCGCGCCTTTCGTGGCGCTGTAAACAGACGCTTCTGGTATCGCCGTCATGCTGACAACCGAACTGATATTGATAATGCTTCCACCTTCGGAACCGATCAGCTTGGCCGCTTCCTGGGTGCAGAGGATTAGCCCCAGCACATTAGTATCAAACTGTTTGTGGAAATGCTCGGCGGTTATATTCGCGAGCGGGGCAAATTCATAAACGCCGGCGTTATTCACCAAAATATCCACGCGCCCGAATTCTTTTTTCGCCGCCGCGAAAAGATTTTTAATTTCCGTATGCTTCGAAACATTCGCCTGCACTGCAATCGCCTTACCGCCGCCTTTAACAATTTCCGCCACAACTTGGTCCGCGCCGGCTTTGCTCGAAGAATAATTAACAATTACTTTGGCGCCCGCAGCCGCCAAATGTTTTGCGATATCGGCCCCGATCCCTTTCGATGCGCCCGTCACTACCGCGACTTTCCCTTCAAGCTTCTTTTCCATTTTTATCTCCTTAAAACAGACTAATGACTAAACCTGCCTGCCGGCAGGCAGGGACGACGACAAATCAACCCCGCGGTTTTAGAAATGTTCCGATTTTCTTGGCGGAGGCTCGCCTAATAGTTCGCGAACAATTTCACCCCAAAGTTTTTGGTCGTAGCCGGTTTGCTCGCGCAATGATTCAAGCTCCTGCGCGGAAGGTTTTTCTCCGCGCCAAAACTGATCCTTATTTTCTTCGCAGAATTCCTTAATCATTTCCTGCCGGCGCCGGGCATCATTGATCTGCTTCAAAAGCGCATTGAGCTTTTGCAGCTGTTGAATTTGCTGGACCCGGCGGATCTGCTGCGCCTGCTTGACGGCCTTGATCATCTCGCTTATTTTTCTAATCTCATTAAAATCCATATTATTTAGCCTGTGGAAATTTTTCGATATGAAATTCGCCTTTACGACCGAAGTAAATCACCTGCTTGCCGGCGATGAAAACTTCATAATGCAAACAGCCTGCCTTCATCACCCGCTTTAAAAATTCAGGATATTTAATTTGCCCCTGCTGAGACATTTTAATCGTCGAGCGCACAGCATCCGCATCAAATTTATCCGCGATCACCGGCGCACCGTGAAGCGCAAGCTTCTCAATATGAGTGCCGCCGTCTTTGCCGTAAAAAGTTTTTTGCAACCCCGCCAAGTCAGCGTGATAGCGCTCGACACCCATCGCGATCAGTTTCATCACGACTTCACCAAAGTGGATCTTCCCTTCAAATGCCTGAACCGTCGTTTCGTGAATTATCTTTGAATCCATTATTCGTTACTTCCCCTTCGGCATTGGCATGGTTTTCTTTTAAACAATCAATAACTTTCCTTGTGATTGTTCTTCAACTAAAACTGCTTGATTGTTATTCACCGCCGTAAGAATGAGAGTTTTTTCTTCTAAACTCTTGATTTTGAATGGGGCCGGGATTTGAAGCGCTGCTTTTTGCTGCCGCAGCGGCAATTCTATTGCCATCTTTACTTGTTCACCGTTTGAATCCGGATAAACATACTCTATTCTTAGCTGATCGTTTTCTATTCCTTTGAAGTAATAAAAATATTGATAGTCAACCATTGAGGCTGTTTCTACAGCGCGGCCGCGCCTACCAGAAAATTTCCCCCCGCCCATAGATAATAAAAATGATTTACCAGAATTTTTTACTCGAGCATGCACGGCTCCGCCATAAATAACCTCATTGATGCCCACAGGTTGCTTTAAATTAATTTGCCGCCTATCTGCTTCTTTCCAGAAATTCATTACCCACATTAATATTCCAACCAACAGAATGGACGCGACTAAATAAATTTGCGGCGAATGGTCGCGCATGTGAACAAACTCAAAACAAAGCCCGCGTGCACATCGAGGACATTTGGGCATTTCAGATAATAGGGGCGCAGACAAATATTTGGTTTCAACTGTAGTAGCACACTCGACACAAAATAACTTCAGCGGTTTTTTATTTTTTTGCTTTCCAATGCCGTTCCAATTTTTATAATTTTTCTTAAATTCATTTTGATCAAACCACACACCTTTACAGGAGGAACAAATATCAAGTACCGGCCCTGCTTTGGGAGTCGCCTTATGCTTAACCATATCTGCATGACACTTAGGACATTTAATTAGCAATTTATCTAAAGTTTTAGAATCTGCATGCAAGTCATGCACATTGTTTTCAAAGGCTGCGGCATCCGAATGCGATATCTCATTAACATCCATAAAAAAGCCCTTACAATTCGAGCAAAAATCGACAGCAATATCGCCATATTTTATTTTTATAACCTCAGACTGACATTTCGGACAGCTTATGAAATTTTCCTTAGACATAATTTGACCCCATTCAAAAATTAAAACTTACTTACCTGTCTCTTTGCCTGTCCACCTTTAGCAAAGTAAACGGTAACTTTATTCTGACAACTCAAAACTTAAAACTAAAATCTAAAAGCTATAACCAAAAACCCAAAACTATCCCGTCAACTTTCCGCTTTTAGCTTTAACCTTTTACCTCTTCAAACCCGGCACTTTTATAAGATTCCGAATTTTAGCGATTTCTCAAACTGTTCTTTTATATCGAGACATTCTCGGTTTTTTCTGCGATTCGCGTGGAATCGCGGAAAAACATATAACGGGAAACTACTTTAAAAATTCAGGCCTATATCAGCTAGATAAAACATAAGAGTCTTCGATTAACTCTAAACATACGCCCTTGTTTCTCAGCTTCTAGCCTCCACACCCCTTTGCGCGATACTCAAATTAAAATTCTTAGAATGCGAGTTCTGCGCCGTCAGGACGCAGCTGTTTGAGCAGACTAAGATTTTAAATTTGAGCGAACCACTGAAAGAACTGG
>JAYSWD010000023.1:0-27132 GCA_043718225.1 Candidatus Omnitrophota bacterium | reverse complement strand
TTTGTCACGATAGGCACGTGCCTTTTCGGGCGCATGCTCAATCTTGCCGGCTTTTTCAAGCGTCGCTTCAAGCTTATCAAGCTTGTCTTTAGCGGACTCAAGATGGCCGGTGATCGTGATCAAAAGCTCTTTTTGAACCGCTGAAGAAGCGCCGGTTCCCTTAAGCGAATTAATCGTATCGGCGAGTTTGCCCGTGTAGCAAATGATTGCAGGGATATAAAGCGTCTTCAACATGCGCACTGCGCATTTCGCTTCGATACCGATTTGCTTCACATAACTTTCCATGTAAATTTCATGGCGCGAATGAAGTTCAGTTTTCGAAAGAACTTTATATTTTTCGAAAAGCTTATGCGCTTCCGAAGTGTTCATGGCATCCAAAGCTTCAACGGTTGAGCTGATATTCGGCAACCCGCGTTTCTTGGCTTCTTTTACCCATTCCTGCGAATATCCGTTACCGTTAAAAATCACGCGGCCATGAGCCTTCATGACTTCACGTACAATTTTTTCAGCTTCTTTATTGAGATCACCCTTGCTCGCTTTTTCGAGACGGGTCGCGATTTCATCAAAAGCTTCCGCGGTGATCGTATTCAAAATCGTGTTCGGTCCCGCAACCGATGCCGAAGAAGGCACCATGCGGAATTCAAACTTGTTGCCGGTGAAAGCAAACGGCGAAGTGCGGTTACGATCGGTGTTATGCAAAGGCAACGGCGGAAGCGAATCCACGCCCATATGCAAATAACCCTGAGCTTTTGCCAAGGCTTTTTTGCCCTGCGCTATGGCAGTCAAAATGTCGGTCAAGCCTGAGCCCATAAAAATCGAGATAATTGCCGGGGGAGCTTCGTTCGCGCCGAGACGAAGATCGTTGCCGGTGTTCGAGGCAGAAGCACGCAGCATGTCGGCATGACGATCAACCGCGCGGATAATCGCCGCGAGAACCACTAGGAACTGAAGGTTATCATGCGGTGTTTTGCCCGGCTCAAGAAGGTTTTCGCCGTCGTTTGTCGCAAGCGACCAATTGTTATGCTTACCGGAACCGTTCACGCCCGCGAACGGTTTTTCATGCAGCAAGCAGACAAGGCCGTTGCGCAATGCTATTTTCTGCATCGATTCCATAACCAGCTGATTATGATCAACCGCGATATTCGTGGTCGAAAAAACAACCGCAAGTTCAAACTGCGCGGGAGCTACTTCGTTATGCTTTGTTTTGGCGGTAACGCCCATTTTCCAAAGTTCAATATCGAGTTCTTTCATGAACTTGGCGATACGGTCTTTGATCGAGCCAAAATATTGGTCTTCAAGCTCTTGGCCTTTCGGAGAAGCAGCGCCGAAAAGCGTGCGTCCGGACAATGCTAAGTCCATGCGCTGGTCATAAAACTTTTTGTCGATCAAAAAATATTCCTGCTCGGGACCGACGGTGGAAGTAACGCGTTGAACGGTTTTATTTCCGAGTACGCGCAAAAGACGCACGGCCTGTTTGGAAACCGCTTCCATCGAACGAAGCAAAGGAGTTTTCTTATCCAGCGATTCGCCGGTATAAGACATAAACGCGGTCGGAATGCAAAGCGTCAAATCGCCGGCTGCGTCTTCTTTCAAAAAGGCCGGTGAAGTGCAATCCCAAGCCGTGTAACCGCGCGCTTCAAAAGTCGCGCGTAATCCACCGCTCGGAAAAGAAGAAGCATCGGGTTCGCCCTGAATCAACATACTGCCGGTCAACTCAAGCGTGATACCGCCTTTCATGTCGGGGTCGATAAAGGAGTCGTGCTTTTCAGCGGTGATACCGGTCAAAGGCTGAAACCAATGCGTAAAATGCGACGCCCCTTTTTCCAATGCCCAATCTTTCATCGCATTCGCGACAACACTCGCAACTTCGGGAGTCAGCGGGGTTCCTTTTTCAATCGTCTTGCTCAAAGATTTATAAATATCTTTCGGCAGGCGCTCACGCATCACTTTATCGTTGAATACGTTGCTCCCGAAGACTCCGGGAAGTTTATTCTCACAGCTCATGACATTCTCCTGAAATTGATGTTGATTAAAATTCACGTACAAAATTTAAGTGCTTCGGAAGGCAGAAAGCCTACTACGAAGATTTGCGGGAATCAACTTTTTTGAAGGACCATCCCCTGACTTTTACCCCGTTCAATTATGATGATCTCATTAAAGCAATCGCTATGCCAAACATGAACAAATAAGCCGCTCTGCATTTTTGAAATTAAATACCTATTTTGTCGAATATTACGAAAATGTATCGCTTTTTAATACATTTTTGTATTTTTATTCAAGGCTCGCTTTGGCAGGAATTTGATAGTTTTTAATTTTATAACCCAGAATACGCTCAGTTAAACCAAGTATTTTAGCGGCACGCCTTTGATTGCCGCCTGTCTTTTTCAAAGCCTCACGAATCATTTTCTCTTCCAGCACCTGCACCGCGGCGGTTAAATCACCCGTAAGTATCTCGCCTCCAGCCGCCAAGTTGGATGAAGCATTTTCAATCGGCTGAAACTGCGTTAGAACAGGACTGTCTTTATGCCCCGGAATGGGAAAAAGAGAGGGCTCAATCGTGTCGCCCTTGCAAAGCACGACCGCGCGTTCAATCGCATTTTGTAATTCGCGGATATTTCCGGGCCATGCATAAGCCATCAAATATTTCATGGCGGTATCGGACACGTACTTTACTTTTTTGCCGTTCTCTTTATTCGCGATGCCCAAAAAATGATTTACAAGCAGCGGAATATCTTCGCGCCTTTCACGTAAGGCCGGCAGAAAAATAGGCACGACATTCAAACGATAATATAAATCTTCGCGAAATTTTCCTTCACGCACAAGTTTCTCTAAATCCCGGTTTGTCGCGGTAATTAAACGGATATCGACTTTGATCGTCTTTGTACCGCCGACGCGCTCAAACTCTTTTTCCTGTAAAACACGCAGTAATTTAATCTGCGTGGAAAGCGCGATATCACCGATTTCATCCAGGAATAGCGTGCCTTTATGGGCGATTTCAAAGCGGCCTTGCTTGGAAGCCATCGCGCCCGTAAAAGAGCCTTTCTCATGCCCGAAAAGCTCTGCCTCGAGAAGCGTATCGGGAAGCGCCGCGCAGGAAACCTTAACAAACGGCCCTTCCTGGCGATCGCTTGCGTAATGGATAGCATGTGAAACAAGTTCTTTACCGGTCCCGGTTTCGCCGCGGATTAAAACAGTTGCCTTGGATTGGCTGACCATTTCAATCGATGACAAAACATCGTGAATACGCTTACTTTCTCCGATAATATTCGCCGGGCGGAATTTTTTGGCTAATTCGCGTTTGAGGCGCAAATTCTCATCCTGCAATTCTGATTTCTCTTTTTCGCGGCGCAAATAAATCTGTACCGTCTGAGCGATCATGGAACTGATAATCGAAAGCAGACGCACATCTTCCTGAAAGGAAACATCCTCGTGAAAAAGACGGTCTACCGAAAGCGCTCCGATCGTATCCTGATCGAGCTTAATCGGAACGCAAAGAAACGCGATTTTACTGCGGTCGAGATGTTCGCGCGCGCGTGTCTTATTGAGAAAAAGAGGTTCTTTATCGATATTGGGAACAACAATCGGTTCTCCGGCCTGAACGACTTTCCCGGTGATTCCCTCGCCCACTTTATAACTTCCGCGCCGTTTGGCCTGCTCATCCATGCCATGCGCGACCTCGACGGTCAGCGTGGATTTATCAGAGCTTAAAAGTGCAAGCGTTCCGCGAGCCATACCCATCTTGTCATGCAGAGTATCTAAAACTTTGTGAAGCCGCTTATCCATGGGGTCTGAAGAATTGAGGCAGCGTGAAATTTCATAAAGGGCCTGAACCTCCATGATCTCCCGCCGCAACCCCTGAATCGTATCGTATTTTTGTGTCATCGTTATATTTTTGCTCTGCGCAAACGCGCAACCGCGTCACTCTATTTAGTTCCGCGGGGTTATCAGAAAATATCCTGCGCTGCGTTTATGGTCGAAGACCCCATTTGAATCTTTTTGATCAATTTTCTACTCCGAATAATGCAATTCCCGCCTTGTTAGCTCGCTCAACAAAGAGTTCTAAATCCAAAAAGAGGGTTTTTCCGGCTTCAAAAGCAAAAACCTTGGCTTTTGAGGCGATGAGAGATTCAAGCGTAGTTAATCCCACCGCCGGCACATCAAAGCGCATATCCTGCTTGGGTTTGGCGACCTTAACGACGACAATTTCCCCGCCGGCCAGCTGTCCGCCCCGTAAAATAGCCTGATCTGTCCCCTCGACTGACTCCACCGCGACTACCGTCTTATTCTTAACCACGATAGTCTGTCCGATATCCTCAGCTGCCACATGCTTAGCAATTTTGAAGCCAAAGTTCACATTTTCGAAATCTTCTTTGGAACATTTCCGTTTTCCAAGAGGGCCGGAGCCGGGTAAGAAATCATCCATCAACCAGGTAGAATCCATTAAATCAATACCTTGATGATGCAAATAGTCGGCGATGCCACCCAACAGAGAATCATCCTTGTGGTCTTTAAGCTTCATGAGCACTCCGACCATATCAAGATCGGGCCGGACATTTTCCTGCAGCAGGCGGACTTTTTCAATTTTTCCCGCCATCACAACTTCGTGTACTCCGGCCGCGCGGAAAACTTTGACCAGCTTTTTAAGCTCTCCGATTTTCACCCACTCAAATTGATCCGAAACCTGCGCAAGAAGCGGCTCGGCTTCTTTTTCAATGCCGCAGATTATAACCCGATAGCCGCGTGCGCGCGCTTGCTGCGCAAACAATACCGGAAAACGTCCGTTACCTGCGATTAAACCTACTGTTTTCATGACAATCTCCTGATTGTCATTCCGGACGGCTGTAAGCCGAGCCGGAATCTAAATGGGGGAATAAAAAAGATCCCTGCTTTCGCAGGGATGACATTTGAGAATGTCACCGACAAATGCCGCGCTCACATTGCTTGAGGAAAGAAATCAAAGTCTGAATAGATTCGGAAGAAGAAATTTTTTCAAGCTGTTGAATCGAGCTCTTAATCGCTACCTTCGAGCGGAAAATAATCTTAAACGCTTTTTTTATCGCGGATTTTTCATCGGCGGAGAAATTGGCTCTTTCCAACCCTACGGAATTAATTCCAAAAGCGCGCGCGGGATGTCCATCCACCATCATAAAAGGCGGAACATCCTGAACAACCTTGGAACAGCCTCCGATAATCGAAAGCGAACCGATGCGGACAAATTGATGAACACCCGTGAGGCCGCCGATAATCGCGCGGTCTTCAACGATCACGTGCCCTGCCAATGTCGCGGCGTTAGCCAACACAGTGTGATTATGAACAACACAATCATGCGCGATATGCACATAGGCCATCAAAAGGTTGTGGTCGCCGATCCGTGTTTCGGTGCCGTCTTTCGTTCCGGGGTTTACCGTGACATATTCGCGGATCTTATTGTTGTTTCCGATGCGCACATAGGAAACTCCGCCATCAAATTTTTTATCCTGGGTGGGACTGCCGATAACCGCGCCGGTAAAAATTTCATTGTCGCTGCCAATCGTCGTATAGCCTTCAATAGTGACACGCGGCCCCACCTTGGTTCGATCCCCAATTTTTACAGTCGCTTCGATAATCGCAAACGGCCCAACTTCGACGCCCTCACCCAACTCCGCATCAGGGTGAACAATCGCCGTCGAGTGAATAAGTGTTTTCATAGTTTTCATTTCGTTTCTTGCTGTTGTTTTCATTCCGGTTGAGCTTGCTCAGAGGCAAAACATTAACGGTGTCACGGCTCCACGACTGCGAACTTCACTTCCGCTTCGCATACTAGCTTGTCTCCAACATACGCTTTGCCTTCGCATTGACCCGCGCGGGCACGTTTTTTAATCACAACCACTTCCATGCGCAAAACATCGCCCGGCACCACCGGCGCGCGAAATTTCACTTTATCCAAACTCATAAAATAAGCGATTTTCCCGCGGTTTTCGGCTTCCGCGAGCATAATCACGCCGCCTACCTGCGCCATCGCTTCAACAATTAAAACTCCGGGCATGACAGGGTGCCCGGGAAAATGGCCTTCAAAAAAATAATCGTTCACTGTCACTTGCTTGATGCCCGTCGCGCGCTTTCCGGGATCAAAGTTTTCGATCCGGTCCACGAAAAGAAAAGGATAGCGATGCGGAATAATTTTTTTGATTTCTTCTACCATCAGAGTTTTTGGCAAAACAGACGGTAAACTATTTTTTGTCATGCTGAGCTTCCTCACAAGTTCAATGTTAAGTGCGTGTCCACTTCGTGTCGCAATCACATGCCCTTTGATGAATTTTCCGAGCAGAAAAAGATCGCCGAGCAAATCCATGATTTTGTGCCGGCAGGCTTCATCCGGAAAGCGCAGCTCATTATCAATCGGCCGGTTGTTTTCAAAAACAAGCGTATTACTGACATTGGCTCCTTTACCAAAACCCTGCGAAAGCAAATACTCGGCTTCTTTTTTAAGGCAAAAAGTCCGCGCCGGCGCGAGATCGCGTTCAAATGTTTCGGGCAGAATCGGCAGCATCAGAAACTGGTCTTTTAAATTCGGGTCTGAGTAGGCCAGTGTATAAGAAACAACAAACTGCGGAGACGGTAAAACAATGATGGAATGCTCGCCGCGATCGACATAAACCGGGCTTTTAATTTCAAGATAAACACGGTCTGCATTTTGCTCAACTAATCCGGCATGAGAAAGCGCGCGCGTGAACTCAAGCGCGCTGCCGTCCATACCGGGCAGTTCATCTCCGTTCACTTCCACAACGGCATTATCAATTCCCAATCCGTGAAAAGCCGCCATTAAATGCTCGATCGTTTTAATAACGCCCGTTCCGACCGCAAGAGCCGTTTGGCGCAGCTCATCCGTGCGGACATTTTCAATCAATGCGGAGACTTTCAGCTGAGGGTCAAGATCGACGCGGCAAAAGCGGATCCCCGAGTTTTCTTCCGCGGGCAAAACGCGAACTTTGACTGTCTGCCCAGTATGCAATCCGGCGCTTTCAAGTTCGACCGGTGTCTTAAGCGATCTCTGCTTCATATATTAGTGAATAGTGAATGGTTGATGTGGACGGAACAAAACCGCCTGAAGGACTCTTTTATTCACAATTCACAAACCACCCTTCACTTTTTAAACTTTTTTATACTTCTTCATCAGTTCTTCGAGAACCGCTTTGGTAATATTCAGAGAAGGATTCCGGTAAAGCAGGACACGGTCATTCAGAATGAAGTCATAACCTTTGGCTTTTCCGAATTCGGCGATCGTCGCGTCAATATCCTGGAAAATTTCACGTACGACTTTTTCGCGGCTTTCACCGAGCTGACGGCGGACTTCACGATCAAAATCTTCAAGCTGCCGCTTCTTTTCGATCAACTGTTCTTGCTTCTGCTGGCGCGCGTCCTTGGCCAAAAGGCTCATGTCATCTTCCAACTGGCGCGCGGCTTTAACCAATGCGGCCCGTTCTTTTTCTTTTTGTTCGCCTACACCCTTAAGAGATAAATCCTGGTCTTTTGTTTTTTGATAATTATCAAAAACCTCAGCCACATCCACATAAGCTATTCCTGCGGCAAAAACATTTCCGGAAAGAAACATGCTTGCCATTAAAAACATCAACCCTAAGTATTTTTTCATTTTGATTTCTCCTTCGTTTAAAATTAAAAGTGCAAATCCAATTTATTCTTGCTCTCACCCTAACAAGCGGTTAGGCGCAATTCGGTGCCGAAATATTCACGGTGCGGTTGGGCGAAGCCCAGAGCTAAAAGGACTAAAACCCGCGACTCAAACTAAATTCAAATCGGCCGTTTTCATTTTCAGTATCTTTGTTGAAAATGGGATAACCGTAATAAAGCGCTATCGGGCCAAGCGGAGTCTTAATTTTAACGCCGGGACCCACGCTGGTTGAAAAATCACTAAAATTAAATTTAAAAGTCCCGCGGTTCACATTTCCCGCGTCAACAAACACAACACCGCGCATGATGTCTAAAAAGGGCACGGGGAAAGTATAATCAACATTGAAAATGGCCATCGATTGGCCGCCTACCGCATTACCATTCTCAATCGGGCTGACACGGCGATAATTAAATCCGCGCACTGAGCCTAAACCGCCGGCATAGAAACGGTCAAAAACAGGCACTTCATTGGTATCGCTCAAACTATCCGAAATACCGAGGCGCGCTCCCGCTTCGATCAAATGTTTTTTCCAAATTTGGAAAAACTTTGTATAGTTAGTGTTCAAAATATAATAATCGGCGTCTCCACCAATAAAAGTTCCGATAAGTTCGGCGTTAATTCCAGCCTGGCTGCCTTTTGTCGGAGCAAAGTAATTATCACGGGAGTCATAAGTCGAAAAAGTTTTGAACCTAGAGAGCAAAGTGCTGCCTTCATAATCCCGCACAGTTTGCGGCGCGTCATCCGAAAGATTTTTCAGCTTCACCTGCTCCATCGTGTATCCGCCGCCGACACGGAATAAATCCTTAATCAGCCTGGAAATAGTAACGCCCGCGCCGAAACGGGTTTCATCAAAATCGACGTTGGTGTTATCGCGAAAGTTATTATAAACATCAAACCCAAAAGCATATGGCCTGCCAAAAAGATAAGGCTCCACAAAGCTGAACGCGAAGTTACGGCTGATTGTGCCTACGCGCGCGCGCAATGAAATCGACTGCCCGCCTCCGGTAAAACGCGGCCAGTTAAAAAGATCGAAATTCTTTTGCGAAATTTCGGCAAATCCGAGAAAGCGGTCGACCGAGCTTACACCGCCGCCGAACGAAAGTTCACCGGTGCGTTTTTCTTTAACACGAAAAACAAGGTCTTTGCGGTTGGGTTCGGTTTCGGAAGGAACCGTGTCATAAGTGACGTCTTCAAAATAATTTAAATTGTCGAGGCGCTCTTTTGACTTTTTAATTTTATCGCCGTCAAAGCGGTCGCCCGGACGGATACGCAACTCACGGCGGATCACCTGATCGCGCGTTTTGGAATTGCCGCGAATGACGACTTTATCCACAAAATAAAGGTCGCCTTCGACAATCTCGTATTGCACGTCGACTTTGCCGCTTTCCTTGTTCAGCTGAATATCCGGGATGATGCGCGCATCCATATATCCGCGCTCATTATAAAAAGAGCGGAGTTTTTCAACGTCCTGGGCGATGTAATACTGTGAATAAGTCAGGCCGGGCAACATTTCGAGTTCCTGCCAAAGTTCGGATTCGGGAAAAAGCTGATTACCCTTAAATTTTACTTCGCCCGTCAGGTACTTTTGACCTTCTTCGATCAGAATCTTCACAGTCATGTCATGTTTTTTGTCGTCATAAGCAAATTCAGGCGCGACTTTGACGTCAATAAAGCCCTCTTTTTGATACTGAAAATAAATGCGCTCAAGATCCTGGTCAAACTCATCTTCTTTGAAAGTACCGAACAAAAACCACTTGCGCGGCTTATTTTTCATCAGCTTCGAAAGCTCTTTGCTTTTAAAACTTTTATTGCCTTCGAAAACAACCCGGCCGATTTTGTATTTCTTGCCTTCTTCGATTTGTATTTTGATCGTCGCCTGGCCGGCGTTCATGTCTTTTTGCACATCCCGCTTGATTTCGATAAACCGAAACCCTTTTTTCTCATAAAGCTTTCTTATTTCCTCAATACCTTTATTCAGTTTATTTTCGTCGATGACTTCGCCTTCGACCAAGCCCAGAGTCTTGCGGATTTTTTCATCTTTATAAATAGTGTGGCCCGATATCTGAATCTCTTTGATCACCGGTTTTTCAACAACCGTCACATAAATTTTAAAACCATCGGGAAGCTCGTCAAGCTTGACCTGAATATCATCAAAATATCCCGCGGCATAAAGACGCTTAATATCATCATTGACGGTTTGCTGGCGCAGAATCGCGCCCTTGCGTATGCGCATTTTTGAAATAATGGTTTGGGTGCTGATAATCTGGTTTCCGATAATCTCAACCGCGATCACTTTTTTCTCTACTATAGTTGGGCTTTGTGCGGGCACAACCGCCGCAGTCGGTTGAGCTGAAGGCTCAGAGGCAGAACTTTGACTGGCCGCCGGTTGCGTCGAAGACGCAGAGGAAGAATGAGACGGGGCCTCTTGGGTTTGCGGCGCAGGCGGCGCAATCGACGTACTTGAAGCCGTCGGCAAACTATTGGATTCAGTTACGGGACGATCTGCCGCGGGCGCGGAGGAAGACTCGGGCTGATCGCCGGGAGAATCCTGCGCAGAAGCTGTATAGCCGCCGGCAATCGAATAAATAAAAACAAAGACAGAAAGGCTGAAAGCGAGGACGCTTCGAACTGCCTGCCGGTTACGGCGGCGTTCTAAAAATTGAGCCAAAAAAACACCTCGTCGGTTGAGCCAACGGCTCAGTGACATAAAACCAGTGACATAATAATACTACGCATCATATCGAAACTTGCTGCTCTCTGGCAAACTCGGGATTATCAAACCGCGTCCACTCTTTTAAGAAGACCAGCGGAACCGTGCCCGTGGGACCGTTACGCTGTTTAGCGATGATCGCCTCGGCACGATTACGATTTTCCTCGGTCGGATTATAATATTCTTCGCGAAAAAGAAATACGACAACGTCTGCGTCCTGTTCAATCGCACCGGATTCACGTAAATCAGAAAGCTGCGGCTTATTTCCCTGACGGGCTTCCACCGCGCGCGAAAGCTGACTGACGGCGATCACAGGAACTTTCAATTCGCGCGCAAGCGCTTTAAGCGAACGCGAAATCGCGGAAATTTCCTGCTGACGGCTTTCAACCTGCCCGCCCATATGCATCAACTGAAGATAATCTATCACAACCATTTGAATTCCGTATCGCATTTTCAACCGCCGCGCCTTCGCGCGAATTTCAAGCACGGTTTGTCCCGGCGAATCATCGATATATAGCGGCGCTTCAGATAATTTTCCGGCGGCTTGCGTCAGCTTCGGCCAATCCTGATGCGACAAATATCCGGTGCGTACTTTTTGCGCGTCGACACGCGCAAAAGAACACAACATACGTTGAACAAGCTGCTCTTTGCTCATTTCCAGCGAGAAAAAAGCCACCGGCTTTTTAAGATTCACGGCGGCATGTTCGCAAAGCGCGGTTGTGAAAGCCGATTTTCCCATCGAAGGACGGCCAGCGATAATAATTAAATCCGAAGGTTGAAGCCCCGCGGTTTTTGTATCAAATTCATGGAATCCTGTCGCAAGCCCGGTGACATGTTCTTTGCGCTGGAAAAGTTGGTCGATGGTTTCCATAGTGTTATGAATGATATCGCGCATCGCGTAAGCTTTACCTTCAATTTGGTCCTGGCCGATATCGAAAATCGCGCGCTCAGCTTTGTCGATTACATTGCGCGCGTCCTGAGCCGGATCAAAACTTTCCTGCACAATCGTGGTGGCGGATTGAATCAGCATACGCAGCAGCGCGCGCTCTTTGACGATTTTCGCGTAATGCTGGATGTTCGCGGCGGTCGGAACCGCTGCGGTAAGCTGTGTTAGGTAAGCCGCGCCGCCCACACCTTCAAGCTGGCCGCGTTTGCGGAGTTCTTCCGAAACCGTGACTAAATCGGCGGGTTGATTACGGTCAAAAAGAGTCTGGAGAACGGAAAAAACTTGGGAATGGGATGTTTCGTAAAAATAATCAGGCTTGAGAATTTCGATCGCGAAGGTCAGCGCGTTCTCGTCAAAAAGCATGGCACCAAGAACGCTCATCTCAGCCTCACGGCTGTGCGGCGGGACTTTCTCGAAATTTTGTACCGAACCGCCGGCAATGTTACGTTCGGCCATAATCACCCAGAGAAGTTTAGCGCGCCTCGACGAGGCTTAGCGCGCAATCAATCTATTATTGTTTATTTGCTCGCGTTTTGCGGCTGTGCCAAAGGCACAGAGCAAAAATGACTACGCGGGCTGCGGTTCGCCGACAACCTCAACCGTAACTTTAGCCTTTACCTGCGGATAAACTTCAACTTCCACAATATGCGTTCCGAGCGTTTTGATCGGCTCGTCCATCTGCACTTGTTTCTTGTCTACTTTATGGCCTTTTTTACGGGAAATATTATCCGCGATCTGCTCGGCGGTAATCGAACCAAAAAGTTTATCACCCGCGCCGATTTTGGCGGTAATGACGACTTTGATGCGCTCGAGAGATTTGACTGTTTCTTCCGCGGCGGCTCTTTCTTTGGCGCGGCGGGCTTCAACGCGGGTGCGCTGTTCTTCGATAAATACGCGGTTGGCGCGGGTTGCGGGAAGCGCATAATGACGAGGAATCAAATAGTTGCGTCCGAATCCGTCGCGAACCTTAACAACGTCGCCTTTTCTGCCGACATGCTGCACATCTTGAATCAATAATAATTCCATACCAAACTCCTTCTATCCTTAATAATATTTGCCTCTGTACCTTACAGGTACAACCGGCATACTTGCTTTACGCTCCGCGGTTGCGCGCAGCGCAGAGCTTAAACGAATCAGTAAACTTGAAACGGCATCAAAGCCGCGTGACGTGCCTTGCGAATCAGCTTTTTTAAAGCGCGCTGATCTTTCGCGTTAAGACGTGTAATACGACGGGGTAAAATTTTGCCCTTTTCCGTCACAAACTTCATAAGCAGTTCCGTATCTTTATAATCATAAGTCGGAATCGGGCGCACGCCGCGAGGCATTCCCATACCGCCGCCCATCCGGTCAAAGTCTCCGCGGGGCTTTTTGTCTTTCTTAAACTTGCTGTCTTTCGAGTTACTTCTTTTGCGCGACTCTGGCATTTTCAACTATCTCCCTGTAATCTTTTTAAAACTAAACTTTATAATTTCTACTGGCAGCTAAATTCAATTGCGGTTGCGGCAGCGCCGCAGAGGCAAAAGTAACTGACTGTCAGAATGGAACGTCTTCGTCGGGCTTCAATTCATCCGCTGAGAGTGAACCAACGCCTTTGGCGCCTTTCGACGATGCACTTCCGGCACCAGGAAAAGAGTCCGTATCTTCAAAAATCGCATCGTCCGTTTCAGCAGTCGGCTCGCTTGAGCGTGCCGCTCCGCCCGCCTGGCCCTGGCCGCGCGGTAAAAATTGAACATTCTGCGCCACTACTTCAATCGTTGAGCGCTTCGTTCCGTCCTGCGCTTCCCAGCTTCGGCTTTGCATACGGCCTTCCACGAAAACAGGGCTACCTTTTTTCAAATATTCGTTGCAAATTTCCGCGAGCCGCGCCCAAACAACGACGCGGACATAACTGACTTCTTCTTTTTTCTCGCCGGTTTGAGAATTATAAACACGATTCATCGCGATTGAAAAACTTGTAACAGGCTGTCCTGAGGGCAAATAGCGCAGCTCAGGGTCGCGCGTCAAATTTCCCATCAAAAAAACTTTATTCAGACTTGCGGCCATTTTTTAATCCCTTCCGTAACCGTCGCGCCCGTAACCCGCGCCGGCAAAACCCGTATCTTCGGATTTAAAAAACTTAGGAACCGGTTTCTTGGAAGGCGGGAATGTAAGCGTAAAAGAGAGCAGCTTTGTTTCCATCTCAACCGCTTTTCTGAAAGCTTCGGCTTGAGCGGGATTCATTTGATATGTCACGGCAAAAACTTTGCCGTCAGCAAGCTTTTTCAGCTTATAACCCAGGCGGCGCGTGCCGACATCCACAATCTGATCAACCACGCCTTCGAAGCGTTGGATCCAGCTTGTTATCTCAGCGGCAACGTTTTCGGCGGCAGCGACTTCGACTGGAAAAATAAAAAGACCTTCGTATACTTTCATTCCGCTAACTCCTTGCTCAAACTTGTCCAAAATAAGAAAGAAAATACTAGTTCAAAAACGACCGGTTTTCACACGGTTCAGAGAAAAAAAAGAAATGGCTAAAACCATTTCGTTCTTAATGAAGCACGCGATTTTCAGTGAAAAAGGTTGGGTAATTTAGCATGCCCGCTAAGGGGAAGCAATAGAGAAAATCAAAGAAGCCTAAAGCTTATAGCCAATTGCAGATTGCCTTTACATTCACCCAGCTTTCAACTGTTCTGCTATGAGCTTCGGGCTATAGGCTATGTGCTTGTGCTACTAATCGCTATGTTTTTTTATATTTATTGTATTAGCCACTTCCGTAAATGACTTTTCAGCCCATATTCGACAGGCTTTTACAGCGGTTTCGATAATTCCCGAAATCTTTTTCTCATCTTCGCTTTTAAATTTTTCCAGGACATAGTCTTCAAGCGGTTTGCCGCGCAGAAAATCGTTAATGGAATCGCAAGCGTTTACATGTTCCCCCACTCCGATTTTCATCCGGGGATAATTCGAGTGCCCCAAAACGCTTTCAATCGAAGCCAAGCCGTTATGCCCGCCCGCGCTTCCGGAAGTTCGCATCCGGATCGTTTCCAAAGGCAGCGCGACATCATCTGTCACCACAAGCAAATCTTTATCGGTTTGGATTTTGTAATAATCGCAAATCAGGCGGACAGCCTCGCCCGAAAGATTCATGTAAGTATTCGGAAACGCTATTAAAATTTTATCCGCCGCGGTAGTCCAACTGCAAATCGAGGCTTTTAAATTAGCGTCGGATTGAAAAGACAAACGCTCGGCAGCTGCCAACGCAGCGACCGAGCGTTTTCCTAAATTGTGGCGTGTAAAATCGTATTGGGTTCCCGGATTACCTAAACCAACAATTAATTTCATATTGTTATTTTAGTTCTGCGATCCGCGCAACCACAATGAGCTATTTACTAAACAGCTGCGGTTGGGCGAAGCCCAGAGCAAAACGATCCGATTATTTCTTGTCTGTCTTCGGAGCTGCGGGAGCGGCTGCTTTCGCGCCGCCTGCAGGCGCGCCTTTACCGCCGGCAGCAGGAGCCGGAGGAGTATCGCCTTCTTCCTTCTTCTTTGCTGTAAGCACTTCAGGCTCTGTCGCGCCTTCTTCAGCGGGCTTCGGTTCTTCTTCAGCCTTCGGAGCATGCAGCGCGACCAGAACTTCATCAAGAGGAAAATCTGTCGTCGCGCCTTCAGGAAGTTTAATGTCTTTCAAATGAATCGCATCGCCGATATTCATGCCTTTAACATCAATTTCGATGAAATCAGGAATCTGCGTCGGCAAACATTCGATTTCAATTTCGTGATGCACAAGATCCAAACTTCCGCCGGCTTTCACGCCCGGAGCGACATCCGCGCCTTTCATTCTGAGGCGCACGTTGACTTCGATTTTTTCAGTCAATGAGATCACCATAAAATCAATGTGGTTGATTTTGTCGGTTACGGGATTGACCTGATAATCTTTCACGCGGCATGTGCTTTCTTTCAGCTTCACGCCTTCAACCTGCAATTGGAATAAAATGTTTAACCCATGCGATGTGCGGATGGATTTATTGAAATGCTTATCGGGAACCGCGATCGCCAATGCTTTCATACCGTGGCCATAAACAATGGCGGGAATAGCTTCGGCGCGGCGTGTATCTTCGGCGCCTTTGGTGCCTAATTGTGTGCGTAGTTTTGCGGGTAAATCGATCGTTTCCATTTTTATTTCTCCTTAAGTTACGCTTGCCAACTGTTGGTCCAAGCCCGCCCCCCATCGATTCAAAATGGATCTACTCAGGGCGAAAATGTGAGCCGGAATAATAGCGAATCCCTCTCCGGCTGTCTAGAGGGATTTTAAGCCGAAATATCGATCAATTCGCCTGCCAAAATCAAAGTTTCAACTACCAATACAACTGACCACCCGCCGTTCGGGCGGCGCTGGAGGCCTTGAATATGCTGGTGGAGGTAATTTTGCGCGGCAGCGATATCGCCTAATGCGGCGGCTTGGCGCAATTCACGCATCATAGCCACCAAAACCTGATAGTCTTCCGCTGAAATCGCATTGAGAAGTTCTAAGACAATTTTGCCACGAATATCTTTTAAAGCCGAATTCGCAGCCAAAAGCGACGCAACGCCGGGTTTTACAGACCAAGTTGCTATCTCTGCCGGATTACCGACTATCACAAGCGCGCTCATCCAATTCTTTGCTTCATTTTTTTGTTCAACGGATAAACCTGATTTTAAATTGGTTAACTTATTCCAAATTTGCTCACGTAAGCCACCCTGCATGTCTAATAAAATCAAATGTCCGGCTGTATCTTTCACAACCGCGTGCAAACCTTTTGCATCATCGGCGGCAAGCAACAATTCAACAAATTGTGAATCCAAAATCAGCCGCGTATTGTTTTGAACCGCTTTGGATGGCGGAGCAATAATTGTTTTGCCTGGAGCTTGTTGCGCAAGCATTCCCGCAACCGGCTGAGGAACTTCACTCGCATAAATTACCGGCAGTCCGGTTAATGCCTGAATTCGCGCGGCAAGCGTCTCAAAACTTGCATTTTGAATCTCATACCATCCTTGCGGCGTAATCCCACCAAGCCATTCGATTAATTTTGCGCGCGCCTGTTCCAACGTTAAACGAAGCACATCTTTTGAAACCGGAACCTCTGCAACCTGCGCGGCTGAAGATCCTAAATCGCGCGAGCTTACAATCCCCTCACGCGCTTCAGAGCGTTTCAGCTTGTTGCTAAAAAGAAAAGGCTTTCCTGCTTGTTCTGAAATCACGTGGAGATGGAGATCTGAGCCTTTTTTTACTCCAGACATAGTGCCAAGCTCTCCAGCATCAACGGTCCCCACATTGATCCAAGCTCCTGACTGACTTCCGGATTCATGAACGAAAAATTGAAGATGAAAAATGCTTCCTCTTTGTCCCTCATCAAAAGTGACTCCGCCCGCTTTGCTCACCCGCACTTTAACCCGGTCCCCACTTGCCATGGCCGCACGCATGGTAGCCACCGCCCGCTGAAAGGCATTATTCTCAATGCGCGATAATGGTACAGCTAATCCCGGCGCAGCCGTGACAACAGCGACTTCTCCACCTGTCACACCCGCCGGCCGGGTGTGAACGCGCAACTGAACTTGTCCCGATTGAATTTCTAAAATTTCAATTTCAGCAATACCCTTATCCCATCTGATTTCAAATTTATCCCCTTTGGATAAAGCGGGTATTTTATTGAGGCGCGCTCCACTGCCATCAAAAAGCTGCACAACATTCCGTGCCTCTCTGTGATTAACATTAAGGAAAACACTTCCATCTTTGATTTCAGCAACAAATAAATATAATTCATCGGGAACCAAAACGATCTTATCCATTTGTTTGTGAAGAACGACAGCGCTCTTTTCTGCGGGCGCTGGAATACCGGATGGTATAAGCACCAATACGGGGACGGGTTCTGCAGCAACTGCAGTACCAGTCCCGGGAGAGGGCGATGGACTCCGATCAGCTGGTTTGCTTGCAACCGCGGCCGCAGCCAATATTCTTCCCGCTTCATCATCGGGCAAAACTCCCTCAGGAAAATACCGGACCTCCGCATCGCTTGAAAACGCGATGGTTGCGATTTTGCCTTCGGTCTTTACTAATTTTATGCTCCATTTTTCTCCTCTCCTATTAAAAGTTACTTCCTGTCCTGGAAGTAACGCCTTACCCGACCAGGGATCACCATCAGGATAAAATGAATAAGCAATTCCGCCGGAGTGCTCCGCCGTACCGGAGCTTTTTACTCCTAAAAATACAAAAAAAGATCCGCCGTTTGGCTTATCCATCGCCGTGGGTACAGTTTCAAACTGATAAAGTTTTGTGGTTAAAATCTTTGCGGTGACAGCGGGCACGCGATCCGCCGCAACCGGCACCAAAACTTCCTTTACGCGGCTTTCATTTGGAAAAAAGGCTTCCGACGCTTCACTTGAAATCGCGATGACGAACGGTTGCGCCTCATTTGCGCCACCGCTTACCCAACGAACGGTGTATTCGATTCCGTTGATTGTAAATTTTTGCGGTTGCCCAAGAGAAAAAGGCCCGCCGCTTAAACCGCCGTCGTGAAAAACAAGAAATCCTACTCCGCCACTTAGCCTATAAGGCGCGCTGCGAAAGTCAAACTTCATTGTCCGCGGCATACCATTCGAACCCGTGGGAAATGTCAATTGTTCAGCAGAACTAAACTGATAAAACGCTGTCGGAACCGTCAGTTGGACCGGATGCAAAATACCCAACCGTTTAAAACCCTCATTAGTCAGCGCGCCTTCGGGCAATTTGGCGAATAAACTCGCTGTTGCCACTTTGAAAATAAAGTCATCGCCCGCTGCTCCTACTTGACTAATTTGGTAAGGCACACCCGCGACTTCAATATTGAACGTTTTTCCAAAATCAGTTTCCTGCGCACTAATACCTTCTGCCGAAAAGATATCTCCTCCAAATCTCGTTATTTTTAAGATTGCATTCTCTCCGAAAGTTAACGAGAGCTTCCCCTGGGTTCCTTTTATTTCGTAATAAGCTTCCCGCATTTCGGAGCGGGGTCGAATAATAATATTAACAAGATCGTCGTAAGCACGTGTTACTACCATTTCAAATTCTGCTTTTAATCTATACTGTCTCCCATTTATGAAAACTGACTGAACAGGTGCGGGATATCCGTTTGAAAAATCTACACCCAATCCTATTTCTTCCGCGCCAATACTAATTGGTTCAGTCAATGCAGCGTTAAGTGCTTGCTGTAAGTGTTCGGGCACCCTTGGAGTAAAATAATAAATCATCCCTGACGTTTTTGTTCCCATTACCCATCGGGTTAGTGCAATATTCGAAAAATTCCATATTCCGGCATGACTCGCTATTGCAACAAGTTCGCTCATGACGCCTTTGCCTGGGCTTCCGGGCGCCTCGAATAACTTGTCTTGAATAGATGCTAAAATGGGCGCATCAGCAGCCGTTGTTGCCGGAAAAAAGCTATTCCAAATTTCCCGATCGCCGTTTTCTCCTTCCAACAAGACTACTTCAAGCCCCGGCGCTCCTCTTTTTTTCGAAGAAACAAGCGGTGTAATTTTTAAAGCTAATTCGATTTCAACGGCGTCTGCTTTTACGAGCGAAAAAACTAATTTTCTAGCGCCATCCGTATAACCAAAAGTTCCCGCCTTATGAAGAACCACGAGCAAATCATCCAGTTTCTGCAAACTCTCTATTTTCTTTCCTTCGACCATTTCCTCAAGCTGCACATTGTTCAAAACTCTGAGTTCGGAGCGGAAAGGCGCGGGCAATTTTTGTCTTAATAAGGCAATGCGCTGTAGGCGCGTTTTTTCGACATACGTTTCTGTTCCAATTTCCATGGTGATTTCGCGAAGTGCTTCGCGCAAACTTTGAGCTTCGGGCATTTGCTCAAAAAAGGCATCAACCAGGCTTTGGTGAATAAGCTCTCCCACCGGCCGGCGCCCGGTGTTGTCTTCAATAAGGATAAGAAAAATAAATTCAAGCCATGCTTTTTTACTCACGCCGCGGGCGGAAAATTTATTTTTTCGAATTACTTCGACCCAGGCTCGTGCCAAATCACTTTCTTCTCCGTTCCATTTGTTTTTTTCAAGCAATTCTAAAACTGTTGTAGCAATTGCCGGTGCCGCGCGCGCAAAAGATCCGTCAGCTAATACCATCCCAAAGTCAGCTTCTGCATTTAATTGATTCGCATACAACATCGCAGCAGCTTTTCTTTCAATAAACGTCCTGAGCTTTTCTTTATCAATCCGCGATTCGGAGCGCATCGCCTCTTGGATTTCTCTCAATTTTGTAATAGTGCCTTCAAAATTTATGTCTTTTTTGATTACAGGAATATTCGCCCCCACTCTCTGTTGAATTTCGTCTCTGAATAGGCCGGAAGTATGAATAAAAATAGGCGTTTTCAATTTTAACCGCTCGTATTCCTTAACCACCGCAACGGCCGAATTTTCATCTTGAACTTCGGGCCGCATTTGATGATAGGCATTTACTTGAACTAAATGAAAATCTGAAATAATCGCGTCAAATGTTTCGCCCTGCTCCTGAAGAAATTTTTTTGCACTCGCCACATCCCGAGCCAGAACAAACTCAACACCCGGGAAATTTTGTTGCAAATAATCTTCCAAAAAGCGCCAATCCATATGAGAGTCTTCAACCACGAGAACCTTCTTCATTTCTTTCGGCGCAGATGGTTTTCTTTTTCGCGCTTCGGAGCGATAGGCAACAAGAGCCTGATGGCCTAAAGTAACAATTTGTTTAACAAAATCATTCTCTGAATCTTGAAGCAATAATACAAGCCGGCTTATCTCGTTCACTTTCTTATCATCATTCGTGGTTTCGCCGGCCGCGAGTAGATCGGTCAACAAATTATTCATCCGCGCAGCGCGGCCAAAATCCGTCGGCCACTCCGTATATTTCATTTTGGCAAAATCCAAAACTGCCCACCCAATAGCAATAATGCCTAGGAAAAAAATCACAAAAACAGTTAAGGGCAACAAAATTTCCGCCGCGGAAAAAACCATTACGCTTGATGTCCATTTTAAAATAGCCGCGACAGCCAAACTGCCAAGCCCCCCATACCCCTTGATTTTCAGATATTTCTTTTTTTCTGAGGACCAAGACATAAATACATGCCTTACTTTTTTCGCATTCCAATCAAAGTCTGTCCAATTCCGCATTTCGGAGCGGATAAAAGGCGGCGCGCTTTTATCTGTCGAAAAAATCTGGAGTCGATCAAATGGCGCTTCGGTCGAAAGCAACCGCACAACATAGACATAGATTTTTTTGCCGATTTTTACATTAAATGCAAATTCTGTTTTTGACGGAAAAACACCGCTCGTTGATCCGGTTAGAATATTAACGTCGCCAGCCGGCATCATGCGCACCTTTGTGGCTAAATCAGGGGTGCCAACGCTTTCAAAAAAGATCCCGCGACTGATTATTAAATCAATACCGGTTTTAAACAGAGCGTCCACTTTCAGCGTAACAATCTTCCTTGAATCTAAACGTCTCATTCCCTTGATTTCAAAAATATCCCCTTTTGCTACTTGAAAGGGCTTGACGATCTCGTGCAATTTCTCAGGTTCATAAACCGGAACAATTAAATCGCTCTTTAGAGGCAGGGGCACCGAAGAAACCACCCCCGCTGCGGCTGCGCGCAAAGTCAAAACGTAGCCAAATTGGGGTGAGGATGGTTCCTCTCCCGCAGCCGGCGTAATTTTAAAACTTTGATATTGAGGATATTCTTTTTGAAATGCTTGTGCCAAAGCTTCAAGCGCCGCGCGAACAGTATCATCCTGGGCTGACACGATTTTGATTTTGATTTCGGAAGGATTTGGAAAATCTTTTCTATAATCCGGCGGAAGTGGGCTCGGATTCGGTACGCTTGCAGTCGCTTTGGGCCATTTCCCCCATATCCCCCACTCCAAAATTTGTTCTTCGCCTGTCCCAACTCTAAATGTCAGCCGATGATTCAAAAATGCATTCACCTCATCCAAACTCGTAAGATCCCGCATTTCGGAGCGTCTCGGACGCTGGGAATCCACGCGGAATTTAATTTGCTTTTCCGTTCCGTGAATCGTTTCATCAGCTTCTGAAATAATAAAAAGGGAAACCTCTTTATCTACTGGAAAATCATCGGGAGTAAAACCCATTTTTTTCGAAACATCGTAATAGCCAAGCTGGCCCTGCGCATTGGTTACAAAAAAACCAAGCACTGGGCCGGTATTGCCGTTTTGCTTGTGAACCGACTTAACCGTCAAAGTGACTTTGGGATTTAGCGAAGCCAACAATGGCGGCATTGCAAGAAATGGCGCAGGCTGCACCGCAAGCTTTACGGGCTCAGTTTTTGTAATCCCTGTTACCGGTGGTTGCAATGTCAAACGATCCAACTCGGCTTGTGGTATTTTGCCTTCCGGTAGAGCAACCCCAGGACGATTTGGAGTCAAACGTAAAACCATCCATCCGCTTGTGGTGAAAAGCAAAACCATTTTAAACTGGCCATTTAGAATTTCTGTTTCCTCACCAACCTGTAATGTTCTCCGTGACAAGGTTCCCTTGGGGCCAATTTCATATTCCAGACCTACGCTGGGAGCAAGCCTGTTCGCTATAAAAACCACGTTTTCATCAATTTTAAAAGGCACTCCTACTTGAATCTTGTAATACGCACTATCCGCTAAAACAGCGGGCGCATCCTCCGTCGGAACCGGAGCCAAAACTTCCTTTATGCGGCTTTCATTTGGAAAAAAGGCTGCCGGCGATTCACTTGAAATAGAGATGATATACGGCTCTCCGTAACCACCGCTTACCCAACGGACGTCATATTCGATTCCGTTGATTGTAAATTTCTTTGGCTGGCCAAGAGAAAAAGGCCCGCCGCTTAAACCGCCATCGTGAAAAACATCAATTTTTACCCCTACAGGCCGTTCATCCCTCGCACCAAAAAAATCAAACTCCATTGTCCGCGGCACCCCATTCGAACCCGTGGGAAAAGCCAATACCCCATCAGAACTAAACTGATAAAACTCTGTCGGAACTGTCAGCTTAACCGGATGCAAGATACCCAACCGTTTAAAATCCTCATTAGTCAGCGCGCCTTCGGGTAATTTTGCGGTTGGATGCTCCGTCGTCACTTTAACAATAATAGAATCGCCTATTTTGCCTGCTTCTGAGACTCGGTAGTCAATTTCGCCAGCTTTAATATCGAGAAAACTATCGAACGTGCCGCGTTTTTTCGCAATCGCATGTTCGTAGTATTCAACCCACAGCCCGTTTTTTTCATCACTGCTCAAATAAAGCGTCGCCTGATCCGCAAAGCGCAACGTTTTTGCCAGCCCGGTTATTTCGTAATAACCTTCCCGCATTTCGGAGCGGAGCCCAATAACAACATTAATATCATTGTCACCCGAGGACGTTACTACCATTTCAAATTGTTCTTTTAATTTATAACTTTTCCCTTTTATAAAAACCAACTGAACAGGTGCGGGATATCCTTTTGAAAAATCTAAACCCAATCCTATTTCTTCTTCACCAATACTAATTGGTTCAGTCAGTGCAGCGTTAAGTGCTTCCTGCAGGTGTTCAGGCGCCTTGGGAATAAAATAAAAAATCAGCCCAGACCTTTTTACTCCTGGCACCCATCGAGTTAGTTCAAAATTCCATGTTCCGGAATGACTTGCTATTGCAACAAGCCCGCTCATGATACCGTTGCCTGGGCTTCCGGGCGCCTCGAACAACTTACGTTGAATAGATTTTAAAATGGGCGCGGCGCCGGCCGTTGCGGCCGGAAAAAAGCTATTCGAAATTTCCCGGTTGCCGTTTCCATCTTCTAACAAAACTATTTCAAGCCCCGGCGCTCCTCTTTTTTCTGCGGAAACAAGCGGTGTAATTTTTAAAGCTAATTCAATTTCAACGGCGTCTGCTTTTACGAGCGAGAAAACTAATTTTCTAGCGCCATCCGTATAACCAAAAGTTCCCGCATTATGAAGAACTGTAAGCAGACCATCCAGCTCGTTCAAGCTTTCTATTTTCTTTCCTTTGACCATTTCCTCAAGCTGCGCATTGTTTTCAACTCTGAGTTCGGAGCGTACCAATTGCTCAGGAATAACATTTCCACGATAGTAAATAATGGAGGGCACATTAACTGGAGATGCCTGGTTATCAAGCCCAATTTTAACCTGCAAACTTCTTTCTTGCCTGCCTTTGGCGCCTTTTACGGGCATGATCACGGTTTTCAAATCGATAGCTACAGTACGCCTGTCCGCAACTTTAATATAAATTGGATTAGAAAATATTGTCGCTTGATGACCGGCAGCAACAACCATTCCCGCGCGGCTCACTTGACCAAACTTAGGGCTGACAAGGATTTTGGCTTGCTTTGCCCCTGAGCTTGTATATTTTTCCCAAGCATTCTTTTCAGAATTAAATATTTCAAAAAAGAGCTGCGCCCGGGGATTCCGCTCATCGTCGGCGCCTATTCGTTGAACCGTGGCCCGTAACAGAGTTTTACTTTTATCTTCAAACGGAATTTCGATTACAAACTGCGCGCCTTTTTTTACCACAAAATACCGCCCGCCCGCCCCCTTCTCCGGCAACTCCACAAAGCGATATTTCTCTCCCGCTATTTTCCGCGCTTCGGAGCGTGTAATTCTTTTTTTAGGAGTAAAAGTCAAACCCCACCTTTGTTCTTCTGTTTGTCCGACCATGCCGCGGGTCATCTCAAGTTTAAAATATCGAGCAAATTCTGTTAGCTTATAAGCAGCCTTAAATCCTCTTTCGAGAAGATCAAAAAATTGGGCGGCGGTTATTGGGGGCTGCCCGGGAATTAAATCAACCGTATCCATATCAATGTTGGCCTTGATTTGCACTGTGACCGGTGCGGTTATTTTTCCATTACCATCTGTAATAAGCAAAATATTGCTGAACACAAACCCGCGGTGCGCGAGCGACCACTTGTCAGCAAGCCCCGGAACAGCAAATTTCGTCTTAAACAGTTCATTAAAATCCGCCATCTTCCATTCCCGCCCTTCGGAGCGAGTGGTCAGACGGATAGAGACTCCATCTCCCGAGCCTTCCACTTCAATTTCATCAGATGTTTTGAATAAGTAGCCCAGTATGCTAGCCACCCTGAGATCAACCCACCCGTTTTCTTCAAGCACATCCGCAGATGTAACATCCTCAATTTTTCCGATCAGCGCTCCATCTACAGTAAAATTAAAAGTTCGCGCCACATGTTCTTGAGCGTGAAATGCCGCAAACATCAGACTATTAACAGCATCGTAAAGCTCCGCTTTGTTCATTCGCCCTTCGGACCGGATTAACATGGCGTTAATCAAAGCAACTGTTGCTTCCACGAATTTTTCATCGCGGCCCCAATCTGTGCTCTGACCCGCGCGTTTGACCAAAGCAGAAACGAAATCCGGATTTAAACTTACATCGCTGTCGACTGATTCCTGAACGCTGCGAAGAACATCCCCGATAGCAATCACATCCAGCGGATCTAAAGACTCATCGTGTTTCTTCAAAAAACTCTGCGCGGCCGCATAATTATCTTCGCCTGCCTCATCAATCACTGCGATTAATTTTTCTTGCTCGATTGCACGCTCAATTACATCAGAAACTAAGTTTAACGCCATACCGTCGGAAATCAGCCCTTGGTATCCGGGTTTAACGCTGATTGTTAAATCATCAATAAGAGCTGTCATCAGAGCATCAATGTTGGCAAATGAACGCTTACTCAGTTCCGAAATAGCCGCAGCGGCAGCATTCAATTTTTCCCTCTCGCCGATGGCTTGAACTGCCGCGGTAACGCGAGATCCGGGCGTCCGCGCCTCGGCAATAGTGCTTTCAGCATGGCCTAATGCATTTTTTGTTGCATCGAGCGCTGTTTCATTTACATCTCGAAGCCCTTTTAAAATACTGTTCGCGCGCGCCAAAACATTGTTAGCTGTTATTTCTCCCCGCATTTCGGAACGGGCAAGCGACCGATAAAAGTGACTCAACATGCGGGATTGGTCTTTTTGGGATAAGGCTATATTTTTGCTTCGTTTTTCTACTTCCAAAATTGCGCCAAGCGCTTTTTGAGCTTGGTCCTTTGACATATTTTCCCAAAAAGAAGGCCGCTGTTTTAAGTAAGCCGTAATTAAGCTTTCCAAATTCTTTTTTTGACGTCCGGGCTTCGCATTACGCCACCGCTCATAACTATTCAAAGCCAATGCCGTGTAATCGATACGAACCTGCGGTGCACGTCCACTTTGAAGCCGGCTCCGTCCTCTTGGATACTCTGGGGGTGTTTTTCCCGTCGACGATCTAGCTCCTTCTATTCGATGCATCTGAGCAAAATGCGCTCTGGCTTCCGATGTTCCCAAGCGCCGTGATTCGGAACGAGCCGGGGCTTGAGTGCGAAGCATTACACCGGACGTTTTCAAAAATTCGGAGACGGCGGGAATGGTACGCAGCCAATGCTCATGCGGCAACTCCTGAACAGGGTCTCTTCCCCATGTCGCGAAATGCTCGCGGCGTCTAATGTGCTGATATTGTCCGTTTGAATAAACTAAAAAATTAAGCGACGGCGAAGAGGTTATAATTAAGAGCGCTGGTTTGGCGGGGTCGTTGAAAAATGGATCTTCTTCAACGCTAGCTTCTGGAGCAAAATATTCATTTTTTCCATTTAAGCTCGTTTGCGCCGCCGTAATTTGTCCAACTTCCCCAAACACGGTAATTTGCTCAGACGGCTCAGACGGCTTGGGCGCAGTTGCTGAAAAAGACGTCACGTTGCCATTTGCCCTAACTTCTTGAAGTTGGACGGACTCAAGCGCATTGCGCCAAGCCGTCAGTACTGATCTCTCATCGTAAAGAAAATGTCTGTGTATCATTTTTCTAAAAGCTTTAAGCGCTACAGCAATTGCCTCCCTTTTTTGCGCGGCCGTTTTTTCTTCCGTAGGAATTTTTGCGATTGCTTGCACAGCCCTCTTTAATTCATGCGCGGCAGACGCATGGTTATATGGCCACACATCTCTGAGCATCACAAAACGTAAATCGGTCACAAGATAAGCTAAGTTCAACAGTGACGCGCCCTGAAGGCTAATGGCATCGGCATACGCAATTAAATGGCTGCCATCAGGGGCAGTGAGACCGGTCGGCTCCTTCCCGCGGCTTTGTTTTTCGGTGCGATAATCTTCAACGGCCAGGCGATAGGCATGAAAATGTATTTGCATGTCTTTGGCAACGGAGTCCAAACTGATATCACCGCGCGTTTTCATAGCTGCTGTCACTTGAAATTTCAAAGCTTCCCCTTTTTCAGTAAGCCGGGCTCTCCAATCTTTAAAATTTTCACCGCTCAAATCCGGATCGGTTTCCATTTCAACGGGTGTCCATCCACGCAATTGCAGGAGAATCGGCAGCACCCAAGCAAGCTCCCAAACTTGGATCACAAAATCTTCGAGTTGAGTCACAGGAATCATGCCGCTTGTGCTTTTACCGGGAGCAAGCGGCCAAGGCGACGTCATAAAGAACTTTAAAATTTGATTGCGCGTCGGCCGAGCTCCGGCCGCTTTAGTTTGCAAAACATTTATCACCCGGGCAATTTCATCGGCGCGCCAATCGACTTCATATTTCTTGCTGCCGTCTTCAAAAATAAGTTTGGAGAAATTATCCGCTGCGCGTACTGCCGTTACGCCCTTCAAGAGGCCGGCTTGAAGCCAGCTCTGAAGCGCGGACACAATGGCCCTTTTATTTCCCTCGGTTAATGCGTCTTTGTTTAAGAGCAAAGAATTCTCACCGTATCGGACAATTTCTTGGCTGTCAGAACCCTGCGAAGCTTGAGCCCAATCGGTTTCGGC
>JAYSWD010000022.1:0-64605 GCA_043718225.1 Candidatus Omnitrophota bacterium | reverse complement strand
TGTAATCCGCAGCATTTAAAATACCCGCCCAAGAATCAAAAATCTGCAATGCGTCCGCACCCGCCCGGATTTGCGCCTGCAGGTACTTTACGGTTGAGCGAGTGATCTTTTCCAAAAGTGCGTTCCAGGCTTTTTCATCGGAATGCATCAACGTTTTGGTACGGATAAAATTTTTGGACGCGCCGCCCTCAAGCAAATAAGAAGCCAATGTAAAGGGCGCGCCGGAAAAACCGATCAGCGGAATCGCGGGGTTAAGGCTCGCGCGTGTCAGCCGGATTCCGTCCATGACATAAGCCAGTTCGCTTTCCGGGTCAAAATCAGGAATTTTTTCGATCGATGCCAGGCCTTTAATTTCCGCGTTAATGACCGGGCCGTCACCCGCCACATAATCCAATCCGAAACCCATCGGCTCCAAAATCACCAAAATGTCGGAAAAAATAATCGCCGCGTCCACGCCTAGTTCCTCCACGGCGTTCAACGTAACCTGCGTGACCATTTCTTTATTCTTACAAAGCTCAAGAAACGAAAATCGCCCCCGGATTTCGCGGTAGGATTTTTGATAGCGACCCGCCTGGCGCATCAGCCAAACAGGCGTGCGCTCGACAGACTCCTTTCGACATGCTTTTAGGAATAAACTATTTGCGCATCCTGCTTTTTGTTCCACGGGCCACGGGCCACGGGCCACGTTTAAACAAATTGGCTCATCCGTGATGCGTGGCTCGTGGCTCGTAGCTCTCAAAGCCAGCAGCTTCGGCGCTTGTTCGGCAAGTTCCTTCGCGAGCGTTCCCATCTTAGGATGCGACGGCTCAAATCCGGGAGTAAAACCGAGCTCCTGTAAAGTTTCGGAAGTTGTCGGGCCGATTGAGGCGATCAAAAGATTTTTGAATTTTTCGCGGAATTCATTTTCAACCCCCATCTCGGAAGCGACTTTCAATGCATGCCGGATCTGAATCGTGCTGGTTAAGACCGCGACTTTTATTTCGCCGTCAATTATTTTACGGATTCCGGTTTCAAGCGGCTCGCGGTTGTCCGGCAAAGCCCAGCGGTAAACCGGAATTTGCGTCACGCTCGCCCCCCGTTTTTTTAAGGCCTCGATAAATTCGACGCTTGCCTCACCATGCTCCTGAATCGCGACAGTGCGGTTTTCCAAATCCAGGCCGCGCGGATTTTGATCAAGCTCTTCGAGAATTTCGCGCCAGGTATTAGGTTCAGGGACCGTAATCGAGGAAGCCAACCCCAATTCCCGCAAAGCCTGGACCGGTTTCGGTCCGCGCGCCAAAAGTGTGATTTTTTTAAGGGCCGCCACAAGCGCGATTTTGTCAAAGCGCATTTCAAGCACCTGCATTAAATAGCGCGTTCCCACGCCGGTCATCAAAATAACTATGTCGATTTTTCCCGCAAGAAGTTTTTCTGCGAAGGCAAAAGCTTCCGGATTTTGCTCGAACGCAATTTCCTGGACACTAGGCGCCGAAAAAACCGCCGCGCCATGCTTTTCAAGGGCTTGTTTTAAAATCTCGGACTGCCGGCTTTCAAAGCTGATAATGGAAATATTTTTAAGCGGAAGGCCTGCGATAACCGGTGGAGAGGAATTCATGTTAGCCCGCAATTCTTATCTATTTTCTGCTGCATCGGCATATCTCCTTGCGTCTGCCGGCAGGCAGATTATTTATAACTCGCCTCATGAAACTTCCCTCGGGTTCTTTGCTCGCATGCCTTGCATCCACACCGATCTACGCCGATTCGCGAAGAAAACCGAAGAAATGCGAGCTGAGATTTTAACATGGGAGAGACCCGGCGAACAGAACCGAAAGGTGCGATCAGAGCTTGGAATTAATGGCTTGCTCGGTTAAACGGAGCGCTTTGAGCTCTTCGAGTAAAAGGTCGCGGCCGGGAACACATTTTTCGTCCTTAATACAGCCAAGCATAACTTGGTTTGAAAAGGGCGAACGGTAGCAGTATTTTTGGATCCAAACTTCTGCTTTTTCCTTTTTATAATAAACGGCTAAAAAAGCTTTCGCGAACGGAAATGCCTGCTCGGCACGGTAAGTGTTGCCGTCGATTTTAATTTCCATCTCGGGCGAATTAAAACGGTCGAGCAGAAAAATCAATTTTGAAAGCTCGGTTTTGATGCGCTTTTTATAACGTTCAAAGGCTTCGGACTCGCTGATCGGCGGAAGCCCCGCGTAAGCGTTGGTCGCGATTAACCCGATTACTAAAATGGCACTAAAAAACTTTTTCACGGCGTAGAAATTATATTAAATCGCTTCAAAATTCAAGACCGAAAGCGAATTTATTTTTCAATCCTCCTCAGACGTTCAAGCTCTTCGATTAAAACATCACGGACCGGCTTAAAGCTTTCCTCTCCCACCCGCATATAGAGAATCTCGTTTTTTTCGCGGGACCGGTAGCAATGCGCGCGAATCCAGTCTTCAGCCCGCTCTTTTTTGTAGTTTTTTGAGAGATAGCCTTTGCTGTAAGGAAAAGCCTTGTCAGTGGTGTAAATATTTCCATCCAGCTTAATTTCAATGCCCGGGGCGTTGAAACGATCCAGCAAGTAAATTAACCTAGAAAGCTCCGTTCTAGGGCGTTTAAGATAATGCTTAAAAGCTTCTGAATCTTGAAAGTCTTCCAGCCCCTGCGCCCACAAAGCGCCGGTGCAACACATCACCGCCGTCAAACCTAAAACTAACTGCTTCATATACGCCTTCATTCATTTTGCAGAAACAACAAACCCCGCATTTGCTGCGGGGTTTGTCCAGCTTATTAAATTATAAACGAACTTTTTAAACCCGCTTTGCCTGCCGTTTTTCTTGACGTTCTTCCCGTGCCGCATGACGCTCTGCGCGGTTGACATTACCGTCCTTGTTCGCGTCCATGCGTTCTTTGGCCCCAGGATGGTTTTCTAAAAATTTATTCTGCTTTTCTGTGCGATACTCTTTACGGGCGTCTTTGCCGCCTTTCCATTCTTCTTTAGAAACGTTTCCGTTAGAATCTGCATCCAGCTTGGCCTTAAGCTCGGGATTTTTTTCCATCATTTTTTCATGACGCGCTTCACGGCCTGCTTTAAACTCATCCTTGCTGACCTCTCCGTCGCTATTGGCATCTAATTTCGCTTTCGCTTCGGGATGATTTTTTAAAAATTCTTCGCGTCTTTCCTCACGATGCTCACGCATCTTTTCGCGGCCTGCTTTCTTCTCATCGTTGGAAACTTCTCCGTTGCCGTCCGTATCTAATTTAGCTTTGACTTCGGGATGATTTTCCATGCGTTTTTCGAAATTTTCTTTGCGCTTGGCTTTTCCCGCTTCATGCTCAGTTTTGTCAATTGTGCCGTCTGAGTTCGAGTCAATTTTCTTAAACAATTCCGGGTGATTTTGCTTCATCTTTTCCGACCGAAAAGCGGGATCCCTCTTTCCGTCTGCTTGCTTATTTTCTTCGGCATAGACTGCCGCACCGCTAAAATTAATCGCTACTGCCATCGCCGTCAAAATCCAAAAATTTTTATTCATCATTCCTCCTGGAGAATTAGTTTTCATATGCCTATACGACGCATTGAGATTTACCGGTATTCACTTTAATTATGCCCTATAAGATCGGCGTCTCTATGAATTTAATTAAAACATCCGGTTCAAGAAAGCGCTTTTTGGATGACTTGGGAGGCTTTTTTAAGTTGAGCGTCTGTATGCGCGGCGGAAATAAAGTTGGCCTCAAACTGTGCTGGAGCCAGATAGACTGATCCTAAACAACGATTGAAAAATTTCGCGAAAGCCTTGGTATCTGATTTTTTTGCGGAAACATAATCGGTCACGGGTCCTTTTGTAAAAAACAAAGTCCACATCGAGCCGATATGATTCAAAGTAACCGGTAATTTCTTCGCGCGGATAAACCGGTGCAAGCCCGAATAAAATTCCGCGCAGCGACGGTGCAGCACAACATGCGGCTTTTTTGTTTTAATTTCATTCAGCATCCATAGCGCGGCTGAAACCGCCGCGGGATTGCCCGCCAAAGTCCCCGCCTGATAAACCGGCCCAAGCGGTGCCAACATGTTCATAATTTCAGCGCGTCCGCCGAAAGCCGCAAGCGGCATACCTCCCCCTACAATTTTCCCGAGACAGGTTAAATCGGGCTTCACGCCGTAAAATTTTTGCGCTCCACCGTCCGTGATTCGAAAACCGGTCATGACTTCGTCAAAAATTAAAAGTGCGCCATACCTTTTTGTAATTTCACGCGCGGCTTTTAAATAGCCTTCATTCGGAAGAACTGTGCCCATATTTCCCGGAACCGGTTCCAACACAAATGCCGCAATTTCTTTTCCAGCTTTTTTAAATAGGCGCTCAAGCGCGGTAATATCATTGAATGGAATGGATAAACTTAAATGCGAAAGGCTTAAAGGAATTCCTTTTGAGTCCGGGACACCGAACGTGGCCGCGCCGGAACCGGCTTGAATCAAAAGGCTGTCTACATGGCCATGGTAGCCGCCGTCTACTTTCAAAATGCGCGGGCGACCTGTATATCCGCGTGCGAGACGTACCGCGCTCATCACCGCCTCGGTTCCCGAGCTGGTCAAGCGAACCTTTTGTATTGAAGGAAAGCACCCGCGGATCGCCTCAGCAAGCTGCGTTTCTTCTTTTGTGGGAGCCCCGAAACTTGTGCCGCCTTTGATTTTTTTGGAGATAGCTCGGATGAGGCCTTTGGGCGCATGCCCAAAAAGCATCGGTCCCCAGGAACCGACAAAATCAAGATAGCGTTTTCCGTTTTCACCGTAGAGATAAGGCCCTTTCGCGCGCTTGATAAAAATCGGCGTCCCACCCACTGCTTTAAACGCTCGCACCGGAGAGTTGACTCCACCGGGAATGACTTTTTTTGCCGCTTCAAATAATTTTTTATTATTCATTTTTTTTATTCAGGTTAAAATTAATTGTCTTGTTCAGAATCTTTTTTGAGCGCGGCAATAAATTGTGGATTAGGCTGAACTCCTAGCTTAAGAGCCTGGTCTACGTCATCCAAAGCGCCTTTAAAGTTTTTAAGCATATAACGAGCCAAGGCTCGATTATTAAACGCATCTCCCCGGCTAGGATCCATTTCGATTGCTTTGGTTGCATCTGCAAGCGCTTCATGATATTGGTCCAATTGGATGTCCACGAATGAACGATTGGAATAATATTCAGCCGATGGTTGCAGTTGAATGAGCTTGCTGTAATCAGCGAATGCTTCGGTGAATTTTTTTTGCCCGGCATAACCGGCGGCACGCAGCTTATAAGCATTCACGCTCTGTGCATTCAAATCAATGACTTTAGATAGATCTGCAATGGCAGCACCATAATTGGATACCCTTAAATAGAATTGACCTCGCAGCAAGTAGGGCGTTTCATCATTTGGGTTCAATTGAATATCTTTTGACATTTCCGCAATGGCCTCTTCATACTTCCCTTCTTCGCCGAGAATACCAGCTAAAGAGGTGTGAATTCCCGGCGTTTCAGGATCAAGCTCATAGGCTTTCAGTAAATTCTGCTTTGCAAGCTCGCTGTTTGGCACGCGAGCATAAGCCAAAAAAATAACGTAGTAAGCGGTGGCATTCTTGGGATTCAACTCAAGGGCTTTTTTACCATCTTGGATGGCTTGTTCAATGTGTCCCATCGCTTGATGGATAAAACCCCGACGCATGTAAGCTTCTTCAAAAGTCGGGTCTAATTGAATGGCCTTATCATATTCGGCAATCGCATTTTCACGCTGTCCTAAAGACTGGAAAACATTCGCCTGATCAAAATGATCTTTCGCTTCACTAGCGAATCCCAATGAGGTTAGCAAGAAAACAAAAGCCAATAGAAATTGTATTAAATAAAATTTCGAACGCACCGAGCCTCCCTGTTTTTTAAAACCCGCTCAAAAAGATTCAGATGCAAGGCGCAAGCAAGCGACTGCGGAGGCGTGTGGGGCAATACGCCGCACAAAGAAGCGACGCCTGCAACGCAGCAGGTGAACTTTTTCAGCGGTGTTTTTATTCTTCATTGTATTTTTCTTTAAGCGAGGCAACAACCGCCGGATCGGCAAGCGTCGTCGTATCACCCAAGGTTTTTCCTTCGGCGATATCGCGTAAAAGCCGCCGCATGATTTTTCCCGAACGGGTTTTGGGAAGATCGGCGGTAAAAATAATATCGTCCGGACGCGCGATCGCGCCGATTTTCTTAGCGACGTGCTCCCGCAATTCCGCAAGCAACGCAGGGCTGCTTTGAACACCGGATTTTAAAGTCACGAAAGCGACCAATGCCTGGCCTTTAATATCATGCGGTTTCCCGACAACCGCGGATTCCGCAACAGAAGGATGATCCACTAGCGCGCTTTCGACTTCCATTGAGCCGATGCGGTGGCCGGCCACATTCATCACGTCATCCACCCGCCCCATAAACCAAAAATATCCGTCTTCGTCACGATGCGCGCCGTCGCCCGCAAAGTAAGCTTTACCATTCCACTTCGACCAATAGGTTTCGCGATAACGCGCATCGTCACCGTAAATCGTGCGCAGCATCGACGGCCAGGGCTGCGTAATCGCGGCATATCCGCCGCCTGCTTTAACTTCACCGCCTTCTTCATTCAAAACTGTTGCTGAAATTCCGGGAAAAGCTTTGCCCGCGGCGGCGGGTTTGGTTTTCATCGCGCCGGGCAAAGTGGTAATCATGATCGCACCGGTTTCCGTCTGCCACCACGTATCAACTATCGGGCAATTTGTGCGGCCGATATGTTCGTGATACCACATCCATGCTTCGGGATTAATCGGTTCCCCCACGGACCCCAAAAGCCGTAGCGATGACAAATTAAACTTGGCCGGAATATCGCTGCCCCATTTCATGAACGCGCGGATGGCTGTCGGCGCGGTATAAAAAATAGAAACTTTATACTTTTCAATCAACTGCCAAAATCGGCCTTGATCGGGAAAATCCGGCGCGCCTTCATACATCAAAATCGTCGCGCCGTTTGAAAGCGGGCCGTAAACTAAATAACTATGCCCAGTAACCCAGCCCACATCCGCCGTGCACCAAAAGATATCGTCCGGTTTTAAATCAAACACCCATTTTGTGGTCGCATAAACTCCGGTCATGTAACCGCCGGTGGTATGCACAATGCCTTTCGGTTTTCCCGTGGTTCCGGAAGTGTAAAGAATGAAAAGCAAATCTTCGGAATCCATCGACGCGGCGGAACAATCCGTACTTTGTCCCTCAACCACATCATGCCACCACACATCACGCTTGGGCTGCATCGTTACCGTGTCGCCCGTCCGCTTATAGACCACAACTTTTTTCACTGTCGGGGTTTCGGTCAGTGCCTCATCAACCGCCGCTTTCAACGCCACTATTTTTCCGCGGCGCCAGCCGCCGTCAGCGGTAATTACAAAACTTGCTTTTTGATCTTGAATCCGGTCACGTAAAGATTCGGCACTGAATCCTCCGAAAACCACACTGTGAATTGCGCCGATGCGCGCGCAGGCAAGCATTGCCACCGCGGCTTCCGGAATCATAGGCATATATATCGCGACGCGGTCGCCGCGCCTTGCGCCAAGCGCGAGCAACCCATTCGCGAATTTTGTGACATCCCGCCAAAGGTCTTCGTAAGACAGAGCGCGGGTATCGCCGGGTTCGCCCTCCCAAATAATCGCGGTTTTATTTTTCTGAGGTTCGATGCCGGGCGCGCCGAATACAAAGCGGTCTACACAATTAAAACAGGCATTAATCTTTCCACCGATAAACCATTCGGCGTGCGGCGGGCTCCAGCGCAAAGGACGGCTCCACTTTTGAAACCAGGTTAATTCTTTGGCCCAGTTTTCCCAATAAGCGACCGAATCGCGCGCGGCGGTTTCAAAAATTTTTTCGTCCCGCACAAGCGCCCGGCATTTAAATTTTTCAGAAGGGACAAATTCGCGTTTTTCGTTCAGTAGAACTTCAATTTGCGGCTGAGTCATTTAAAACCTCATTTAATTGCGAGCCTGGCGAGCAAAAATCTATAACAGGCGAAGCCCCGTTTACTGCCTCATAATCTTTTTGCTGCTTCAAATAAAACAAGCGCCTTAGATTGCGAGTTCCGAGCGTAGCATCGGTTGTTTGAGCAAGATAAGGCACTTGCTTTTATTTCGTTCCCAACTCCGAATCCGGAGCAGCATCTTCCTCTTCATCCTCTTCCGGTTCGCCGGCGTCGAAACTCCAATTGGCATGCAGATATAAATCTTTAACCGGTTTTTCCAGGTCTTCAAGCACGAAAATGAAATTCGCAATGCCGCCCTGCTGCAATTTGGACGGCGACGGAGAAATACTGGTGCTCATTTGCGGCAGATGATATTCATCAAACACGACGACTTGCACGCGGATATTTTTAATGGGCTGGCCGATATTATTGATCACAATTCCGCGCACTTCGACGCCCTTTTTGGGATCGGGTTCTGATACCGCGCCTTTGACAACCACTTCATGCGGAAGCTTTCGAAAATCTTCGATTTCAGGAAAAGAATTCAGTTTCATCTAGAAGGCATCCGTTAGAAGCTCTCTGAAAAAAATAAACTTTTATTCATCGCTTACTGTTCCCTTATTTATGTATGCCTATAAATCAATTGCTTCTAACGGGAAGCATGCGTTTAAGCGGCTTTGGCTGCTTTTTCGGCTAATTCCCAGCGCTTGGCTTCGAGAATCGGTAAATTAGCTTCCGTCGGAACATAGACAACCTGCATCTGGCTCGACTGCATACCTTTTACCCAGAGATACTTAAGGTAATTGCTCGTCAAACTGGCGGCGATAACATCGTTTGATTGCGCGACACCTTGTGCTCTGGCAACTTCAATTTCAGCATCCTTCTTTGCTTTTTGAAGTTCGAATTCTTTTTGCAAAGATTCCTGTTCCGCCCGCAGCTTCGCTTCAATACTAGTTGAAAAAGTTTGCGGCAATTTCACATCGCGTAGCAAAACATCCTGAATAATAATGCCGCGAGGATCCAGTTTTTCCTTCAAATGGTTTAAAATTTTAGTCGTAATTTCGCCGCGGCCTTTTTCACTGTAAAGCGCTTTGACTTCATAGCCGCTGACTACATTACGGATCGCTTCGCGGACGTACGGCTCAAGCACTGTGTCACGGTAATAAGGCCCGACCATTTTACGAACCTGCGCCGCGCGGTCGGCCGGAACATTAAAAAGGACGGAAACATCCAGCGCGGAAATTAAACCTTCCGAGGAAGGCACTTGCGCCTGCTCTTTCAGTTCTTGTGTTTTAATATCCCAAATTTCGATTTGTGAAATCAGGGGATTATACAAATGCCAGCCCGCGTTAAGAGGAGTTTCGGAAATTTTTCCGAGCGAGCGCTTTACGCCCACTTCACCTGATTGAATTTCTGCGCAGCCCGAAAGAAAAGCACAGGCCAGCAAACACATGGAAATGGAAACTTTTTTCATATGAACTCCTTGATAGATGACGATTAAGACAGGCTGAATTATATGCGGAATGCGGACGCAGACTCAAGATTTAACGGTAAAATCAATGCGGCTTAAAATCTCAATCGGCTCGGTGGTTTCAGAGAGATGCATACCACTCGCGGCCGCGGGTGAAAACTTAAATGAATCCGAGGGAGCCGAATAAGTCTCAAGACGATTTTCCCAGCCCTTAATCCAACGATCTTCCTGCCTTTCGGACGGCGCGTTGTCAACGCGCCGGCGTAGGACTTTCCTGGCAGCCGCGACAAATTCTGCCTCCGCGCCCTGCGCTCCCACCGGCCACTTCATTTCATATAAAACCTGAAAGAGGCCCCAGCCATGCTCGCGGTATCGTTCAGCCTGGGAAAGGCCGTCGCCTTTAAAATTAAGGTAATCGATCATCGCGTATAAACCGTTGCGTGTCTGCGTCAATTCAAAAATCTTTTCCGTCAACAGGACGCGTTGTTCGGGCGGGGTTGTTCGGATCATTTTTAACAGCGCCTGCTGAAAACGACGGATCATAAACCGCGCCTGCCCGTTCATGGTTTTTTTTAAAAACTCGCGCAATTGAAGCGCGCTCGACCCCGCGCGCGCGGAAAGAAACTCTTCGCGTGTTTTCCACGGCGGCCCATTTTGAATCATTTCGAGCAATCCGCCGGGAATGATTAGCCCGTCTGACCGGAGGTCACGAATAAGTTCCGGAAAACTTTCGCGATACCGGTCGGAACGACCCCGGGGATACCAAATAAAGTGACCTATCCCAAGCGATAAAAAATCTTCGCCTTCATTCCACGAAATTAAATTCTCATTCTTCATTTGACATTCGTTCTGAAAAATCATGTTGGCAATCCAATTTGCGTCTTCGGAACGCAATGAAACCGATTCGGCACGAACGGAAGGCAGAAAAAAGGAAAGCGCGGCTACGGTTGCCGCAAAAAAAACAAGGGCACGAACGGGCTTATAAAAATAAGACATTCGAACCCCCTTTGCGAAATGAAATTGACGCTGTAAAACTCTTTTATATAACGGCTAAATTTCCTTCAAGCTTCACTTTTTAGTCGCGGTTCCGCTCAATAGAGACTGCACCTCTTGCTTTTCAATATTTCGGATTTTTGCGGTTTCACTTTGCATAACACGTTTCAAAATTTTGAGTTGGTCCCAGTCAAAGCCATCCGTCAATTTTTCAACCTGGCGGGTTTTGCCCTCATGCTTGATGCGCGCGAGTAAAAGCCAATTATGAACTACATAAGATTCGCCGCGTTTAAGCTCGTCATCGTATTCCTCCACCAAAACCGCGGAAGGATAAGGCCAGGAAGCCGTTCCTGCTTGCTGAAAGGCGCGCGAAAATCTTGCGGAATAAGCTTCAATCGGCTCGGCTCCGGTACAGGCGCCCGAGCATTTTTGATACTGAACAGCAGAACACGGGCCGCCTTCTTTTTCAAATCCCAGCAATTTACGGCAAAGTTTGAATTTGTCCGCGAGCAACCCTAAAGATTCTTTCGCTTCACGGAACCCCCGGTAATAGGCCAGCACATCGCTCTTATTGAGAATTTCACTTTCCTGTTTGAGATTTACGGCCGGATAACCGCCCGCGCTGATATATTTCGCCGCGCAAATCATTCCCATTGATTTACGCGCTTTACGCGAATGAAGCGGATTCAGCTTTTGAACCAATTCGGTTTCCAAAAACAGAGCAGATAATTCACCGGGCGCGGGAATCCATTCCAGGTCCGTCGCCTGTTCAAGCAACTGTGCTTCTTTCGGATTTTCAAAGTCGCCGTAAAAATGCCCTAAAATGCGTTCGCGCAAATTGCCGCTTTTTCCCACATATAAAACCGTGCCATGCGCGTCGCGGAAAATATAGGCTCCGGCCGATTCTGATATATTTTGAAAGCGCGAGGCGGGAATTCTCGTTTGAGGCGGACGACCCGCGACAAGTTTTTCAAAAATATCGTCAAATTTTACCGCGCCCAAGGTTTCGATACTTTTTTTAAAAAAATCCCAAACCGCCTGCGCGTCATCAAGCGCGCGGTGGCGGCTGGAAACGGAAAGGCCGTGGCGTTCCACAATTTCAGACAGGTTATGCCTTTTATGTTCGGGGAAAAGAGCGCGTGACATCCGCGCACTGCAAAGCGTCGGGGCCAAAAAACGCCGTTCCAACCGGCGGAATTCATGCCTTATAAAATCATAATCAAAGCGGACATTGTGTCCGATAAAAAGAGCATCTTTGAGGCATAGCTCAACTTCGTCGGCAATATCTTTAAAAACAGGCGCCCCCTTCAAATCGTGATCGGAAATTCCGGTAAGATTTTGGACAAAAATAGGCACCGATTGACCGGGCTGAATTAAGCTTTGAAACCGGCGCACTTCGACTCCGTTTTCAATTCGAATGATCCCGATTTCAATTAAACGGTTGTTGACCGCGCTGCCGCCCGTTGTTTCAACATCAACAATGGCAATGGGTTTTTGGTAAGAAAGGGATTGAGACATGTCGGATTATAACAGACAGAGACTAGAGACGCGGAACTAGCGACAAAAGTCTGTTACTCGTCATTGCGAGGGAGCAAAGCGACCGTGGCAATCTGACGCTTTTTGTCATTCCCGCGAAGGCGGGAATCTAGACTGGATCCCCGATCAAGTCGAGGATGACACTTCGTGTCAGATTGCTTCGCTGCGCTCGCAATGACGCACTATCGCCTAAAAAGGAACGCGCGGAGTTTAACTCCGCGCCAAAGATAAAATAGAAAACGGACGGGGATGCTCCCCGTCCGTTTTTTTATCCCCGAAATCTTACGCTTTATAGCCGGGAATGGGTTTGGTCATAAAATCCCACGTCGTATTTACGACTTTGATGGGAAAATGTAATACCTTCCCCGTAAATTTACGCAGAGGATCTGTGACCGATGCCATCGGCTTCATCAGCATGTCAAAGCCCTTAAACAGATTGTCTTTGGTATAACCAATCAATCTGCCGGCATCCCGCTCAGGACGAATATCCGAAGCAACGCGATCCTGCACTAAGATGCGGTCAACCGTGCCGCAAAAGCCGGGACTTGCCGCAATCATCACGAACATCAGTCCCAATGCTATTACCTTTTTCATTTTCTACCCCCTGGGTTCAGTGAACCCTTTAAGCTGTTCATTTCTGCAAATTGTTCCCTATTAAAACCTTATACTACGTCCTATAAATATCAACGATCAATTTATAACATTCATATAACTGTATATAATTGCATTATTTATGGTTATGTAGCTTAATATAGAGTCTTATAATAACTTATATCAACATAGCTGTTTTCATGATTCTCAGTTTGATTTGATAAGAAAAATAAGGCATAATAGTTAAAAGAACTTTAATCTTTCTGTATCGGCTTTTGTCTCATTATTCCTAGCGCTAAAGGAAGTATGGTTCCAACAGCCCAATATAAAATTCTGTTGATTGACGACGATGTAGAATTCGCAAAAGTTACCCGGTTCCGCCTCACTCACAATGATAAACCCCGCTTTGAAGTTCACACGACTTCCTCTTTAAAAAGTGCCCTGGAACTTTTTACAATTCAAACCTTTGATTTGATCCTCCTCGATTTAATGCTGCCGGACGCCAAAGGAATTCAAGCAATGACACAAATTCTTGCAGCAGGAACACAAGCCCCGGTTGTGATTATGACGGGGCTTGATAATGATCAGCTCGCTGTGGATGCGGTACGAAAAGGAGCTCAGGACTACATTGTTAAAGGCGAAACTCCCCCTAAAATGCTTGTGCGCATTATCCAACACGCGATCGACCGCCATTCAATCAGGAAAAAACTGAGCGTCGTCACGGGAAAATTACGTCAAGTGAATGCCCAGCTTGAAAAATACGCGGTGCTTGACCCGTTGACGGATGTTTATAACCGCCGAGGATTGCAGCAAATTCTGACCCGTGAAATTCATTCCGCGGAAAGGAAAGGAACTTCGCTGATTGCCATCGTCATGGATATTGACGACTTCAAACGTGTCAATGACACGCTGGGTCATCCTTGCGGCGATATTGTCATCAAGGAAGTCGCGAAAAAAATCAAAGATTCGATTCGCATCTCGGATTATATTGGGCGTATCGGCGGCGATGAGTTTGTGCTGCTTTTACCGGAAACGGAACTAGAAGAAGGCGTCAAATTAGCGGAACGCCTGCGCCTCTCAATCTCCAATATGCGGCTCCATATTTCAGATTGCAAGAAAATCCGCATTACCGTCAGCATCGGGCTGACACCGGTTTCACTTCAGATTATTTCTGTAGACGAAATTCTGGGCCTCACCGACCCGCTTTTGATGGAAAGTAAAAACCAGGGGAAAAATCAGGTCTTTTATGAACACAGTGAAACTTTTCCGGGAAGAGCGCACAGGTCGACTCAAATGCCGGATTATCTTTCGGCGCTGCGCCGGGGCGAAAATTTTTTCGCGGTCAAACAGCCGATTCACGATTTGCGTGACAGCTCGGTTATCGGTTTCGAATTTTTAACGCGCCTGCACCATTCTTCTTTTAATATGCCGGATGATTTTTTAAAAGCCGCGCTGGAAAACAATATGATTACTTTGGTTGACCACCATTGTTTCAACACCTGCGTCGCGGCTTCTCAGTCAGTTCCGGCAGCGGCGGGCCGGCACATTAACCTTCTGCCTTCCACAATTATGGATATTCCTCCCGCGAAACTGATTGAAAAGTTTTCCGGCTCATCCCATTATTGCGTTGAAATCAGCGAGCAGCAAATCCTGTGCGACTCTTCTCATCTCATGGAAGCCATTCGTCTTTTAAAGCGTGCGGGGGTCAAAGTCGCCATGGATGATGTTGGTTTCGGAAATACTTCCCTTGAAAATCTTTTCTCCATCGAGCCCGATATTCTCAAAATAGACAAGAAATGCATCATGGGGATTTCTTACAATCCCGCTTTGCAGAAAACATTATGCCGCATTCTGAAAATCGCCGAAGACCTCAAAGCCACGGTGATTGCGGAGGGCATTGAAACGCGCGAAGATCTCGAAACCCTGCTCCGCCTTGGCGTGCAATTCGGCCAAGGTTATTATCTGAGCATGCCCGCCTGACATTTAGAAATGAGAAAGACTAAACATGCATCTTCCAAAAATAGGGTCATTTCGAAAAAAGCATCCGCGAAACTGACGGAGCTCCGTCAGGAGATCGCTTTTCTCAACTCGATCATAGAAACCATTCCGAACATGGTTTTTTTAAAAGAGGCCAAAGAGCTACGCTTTGTCCGCTTCAATAAAGCCGGACAAAAACTGCTGGGATATTCTCAAAAAGACCTGCTCGGAAAAAACGATTACGATTTTTTTCCCAAAGACGAAGCCGATTTTTTTATACAAAAAGACCGGGAGGTTTTAAAGAGCCGCAAAGTTCTCGATATTCCCGAAGAACCGATTCAAACCCGCCAAAAAGGGCTGCGGCTTTTACATACTAAAAAATCGACACTTTTCGACCTCCGGGGCAAACCGGCCTTTCTGCTTGGAATTTCAGAAGACATTACCGAAAAAAAAGAGTCTGCTGTACGTCTTGTTGAAAGCGAAAAGCAATTGCATCTGGCCTTAAAAGTTTCAGGCATCGGCGTTTGGTCCTGGCAAGTTAAGGAAGATATCATTTGCTGGGACGATAACATGTTTCGTCTGTTCGGGGTTCCGCCTTCTGCCGGAGGGCTTGTCAATTACGCAATATTTCTTAATTGCCTTCACCCTAAAGACCGCGAGCGTATTAACAGCGCGGTTCTTGCCGCGCTTAAAAAAGCTTCCGAATATAACGATGAATATACCGTGCTCCTGCCGGATAAAACCGAAAGGAAAATCGCCGTCCGCTGTATTATTGACCGCAACAATCACGACACCGCCGTAAGCCTGACCGGCACATGCCTGGATATAACCGAACAGCATCACAAACACGCGCTTAAAATTAAATCCGAAATGATCTCTATGGTTTCGCATGAACTGCGCACGCCGCTACATACGGTCAAAGAAAGCATCAGTGTGGTTTTGGAAGGGTTAACCGGCGCGGTGAGCGCAGAACAGCGGGACGTTCTTGAAACCGCCAAACAATGCATCGACCGGCTGACCCGGCTGATTAATAACGTCTTGGACTTTCAAAAAACAGAAGCCGGCATCATCGACCTGGAGTTTGAGAAAAAAAATCTGAATGAGCTTGTGCGAGGAGTCGCGGAAATTGAAAAAACCGCCGCGCAAAAAAAGAATATCTCTCTCAACTTAAATCTCTCTAGGGGGCCGCTTCTCGTGGAAGTTGACAGCGATAAAATCATTCAGGTTCTGACCAATCTGATTCACAACGCGGTTAAATTTACAGAAAAAGGCACTATCACAATCGCCTCCGAACGTCAGGGAGAAAACGCGAAAGTTTCCGTTTTAGATACAGGCATTGGCTTTTCGAACGAAGAAGCCAAAAAAATATTCTCTGAATTCAGCCAAACCGATGCCGCGAGAAAAATGTTTCCTCAAGGCACCGGCCTTGGCCTCGCCATCTCAAAAAAAATTATCGTCCAGCATCAGGGCGAAATATGGGCCGAAAGCAAAAAGCCGCTTGGCAGCGCCTTTTTTATTCTTCTTCCGCTCAAACACACTCAGTCCTTATGAAAAAAATTCTGATCGTGGATGACGAGCCCGACACGATAAAATTACTGACCCTACGGCTTGCAAAAAATGGCTATGCCGTTATGGCTTGCCATACGGGGAATGAAGCTTTGGAAGCGGTCAAACACGAAAAACCGGATCTCGCCATTCTCGACATTAAACTCCCGGACATGAATGGCTATGATGTTCTCAGCTGTTTCCGCAATAACCCGGCCCTAAAAGAAATGCCCGTTATTTTTTCTACCGCTGACGCCGGCGTCGCGGTAAAAAGAACAGTCCGTGAATATGACGCGGATGCCTTTGTTATTAAACCCTACGATGCGCAGGACCTTCTCAAAAAAATCCACACTCTTTTAATCAGCCCCTAAATATTGTTGCTTATGCCGGTTGAGTCAAAGACTCAGAGGCCTTAACGAGACAGCGGCGGAGTGTCAGGGTGAGACGCAAAAATTAACCCGGGATCGCGGTACCATTTGAACTCAATCAAATTATTTGACGGATCTTTGAGAAAAAATGTTTTGTGTTCTCTGGGCGTGCCTTCAAACCTTACGAATAAGCGTTCAAAAAAAGGCATGCTTATTCTTTGCAGACGCTGGTGAAATTCATCAAATTTTCTTTCATCGTCTAAAATAACTCCGAAATGCCGCGGATAAAGCGAAACACGCGGCGGCACATCTTTTTCCGAAACATGCGCGACGGCTTGATGCCCAAAAAAATCAATGATGCAGCGATCGCGCTCAATCAGGTCAATTCGAAGCCCAAGCTGATCGCGGTAAAAAATAAGCGTCGACTCGACACTTTTAACCGGAAAAGCTATATGAAAAATAGGTCGTGATACAAAACCCATAATTCCCCTTTATTCTTGTTCTGCTGTCGCGCCCGCCTGCCGGCAGGCGAAGGCGCAGAGCTTCAATTAAACTGGTTGAAAATCCAACCCAGAAAAACCACCATCGGTAACGCGCAAAAAATCATCGCAAGCGCGGAACGATGCCCCATATTTTTCCACACTAAGCTGATTTCTGTAAAGTCAGTTACCACTCCCGCCATCAAAAAAACAAAAATATTGCCGAAAGCGTGGGTTTGTTTATAAAGCTCAAATGCCAGAGGCGCGGTCCCTTCCGAGCAAACTTCTATCACAGTCGCAGCCCCCAAGCTCGAAAGCAGTCCTAAGAAATCAGGTCCGAAAAAGCGGTGAAAAAAATGTTCCGGAACATACGCGGCGGCCGCGGCCGCAAGCAATAACCCCAAATACATCCACGGCAAAACCATGTCGGCAAGACTTAAAGCGCCTGCTCCGATTGCGCGCGCATGTTTCAGAACAAGTCCTCCTGTCCAAACTTGCCCCTTCCAGCGCGCGCGCAAATCAGCTCCGATTTGAATCGGTTTTTCAAAAATTTGTGTGTGCGGATTAGGTTTAAGCCAGCCTGTTTTTTCCAGCCGCTGAAAAAGAAAGCCGGTTAGCAAGGCAATCAACACGGCGGAAAATACGATAAGAAAGGCGCGCGCACCGAAAAAACCAAACAAAAGAATGGTGATCGGTAAATTGGCCCAGGGACTGGCCAGCAAAAAACTAATCACCGCGGCTTTGGAAGCCCCTTTACGGTTGAGTTCCATCGCAAGCGCAAGCATGCCGTGGCTGCATGCGCTCATTAAAAATCCCAACGTGACGGAATAAATCAAAACCCGTTTCTTGGGACGGGAAAGAACGGACGAAACATAACTTGCCGGAATCAAATCGTCAATAATGCCGCCCAGGGACAGTCCGATCAAAATAGGCACGAACATCATTCCGGTATTTTCCCATAAAACATGGCCGAACTTTTGTGTCCAGAAAAAATGCGGCGTCAGAATTAAAGTTAAAACAAAGCCCAGCGTCGTTCCGATCAAACAAGCCGGGTTTGTGTGTTTTTTTTCTTCCGGAAGAGGGCAGCAATCCGTGTCTTTCATAAGACTATCTTATCATGTATAAAAAATAACCCGCTTAATCTGACTTAATTTGCTCAATTACAAAATCCCACACAATTGCTAAATTTGATATTCAAATGGAGCATAACTCAAAAAATACAGCTTTTTTTTACTATATAAACCCATAAAATAGGCATTATTAAGATTTCTGGCTTACTCTATGATCCTTTACCCGCAGGCTTCGAATTGACCTTCCTTCGGGACTCCCCTAGAATTCTCAACCTTAATATGAATATCCTCGCATTTGACACTTCGGGACCCGTACTCAGCGTTGCGCTGCAAACCAACAACACCGCTATTCAGGAAAAAACTCATTTCGGTTCCTGGGAACACATGGAAAATCTGCTCCCCTTTGCGGATGAACTCCTGCGCAAAAGCCAAATCACAATAAATCAAGTCGATTGTTTTATTCTGAATCGCGGGCCAGGATCTTTCACGGGATTAAGAATCGGCTTCGCCACATTAAAAGGCTTGATCGCGGCCGGTCCAACGCCCTGCTTTTCCTGCGATTCACTGAATGCGCTTGCGGAACGAATTCCGGCCGTCAAAGAAAAAAATCTGGCGATTTGCCTGGATGCTTTCCGCTCCAAATTTTACATAAAAAATTTTGAAAATAAAAACGGCAGCTGGTTTCCCAGTTCGGAATCTCAGGCGGTTGAAATGAACCAAGCCATACAAAGCATTCCGGCCAGTTCTCTGATTACGGGCGATGCATTAAAGCGCTATCAAGCTCTTTTTGAAAATGCAGCGGAAAAAAAATTTTGCATCGCTCCCGAAGAGCTGTGGTATCCCCGTGCGTCTTCGCTAATTCACATTTATAAAAACCGGCCCGAAACGGTTAAAAAACTGGTATCCTCGGATGATTTTCTGCCGTTTTATTTAAGGCAATCCGAACCCGAAGAGCGCAAAGCCGAATTAAAATTATGACATCTCTTTCCGAGAAAAATCAGGCCCTCATGTCAAATGTGTGGATCGAACTGAAGGCTGACCGCCTGCTTGAAAATCTCAGCGTTATTCGCGCTTCGGCGGGAGTGAAGAATGAAGTCATGGCGGTCATTAAGGCTAACGGCTACGGCCATGGCCTGCATCAAGTCGCGCGCGCGCTCGACGGGCACGTGCTTTATCTCGGTGTGTCTTCCATTAAAGAAGCGCTTGAATTGAAAGAGCTGAACCTCCAATCCCGCATTTTTTTATTTGGCCGCCTTTTTCCCAACGATATCGGCGCCGTTCTGCTCGAAGGCATAACGCTCAGCGTTTCCAGCTTAACCGAAGCGGAAGATATCGCGAGCGTCGCTCAAAGCTTCGGCAAAACCGCAAAAATCCATATCAAGGTTGATACCGGCATGGGGCGCATGGGCATTCCTCTCGACCGTGCTGTAGCCGATATCGAGAGAATTTCAAAAATGGCCGGGCTTGAAATCGAAGGCATTTATTCGCATTTTCCCGCGGCTGAAATCGCGGATCCATTCCGTGACCGGCAAACCCGCGATTTTGATTTGTTGGTTCGCGCGCTTGAGGCTAAAAATATCTTTATCCGTTTCAAACATTTGCAAAATAGCGCGGCATGTTTTTCACTCAAGCCCGATTGCACAAATCTTATCCGCCCCGGCCTCGCGCTGTATGGCATTCATGGTTGCGCTGAAAGCGCAGAAAAAAAATTACCAGACTCTGCGCCGGAGGCAAATCTATCTTTAGGTTCTAGGCATTCGCCCCAACCACCGATAGCAGCTAACCTGAAACCTGTGCTTTCTCTGAAAGCAAAAATAGTGCATGTGAAGCGTCTTTCGCCCGGCGCCACCGCGGGCTATGGCCGAAAATTTACCGCGAAAGATCCGGCTACAATCGGCATTTTGCCGATTGGTTATTCGCAGGGATATTCCTATTCCGCCTGGGAAAAAGCGCAAATTCTTTTTCAGGGAAAACGCTTTCCTTTGGCAGGCAGAATTTCCATGGATTACATGACCGTTAATTTCGGCAACCAGCATGTTAAGCCTGGCGAAATCGCGACGCTGATCGGCGAAGACACAGGCGATTGCATCACCGCGAATGAAGTCGCGAATTGGGCCGGAACGATTCCGTATGAAATTATAACCGCGCTTCAGTACTACCTTCCGCGCATCATTGTTTAAAATGCATTCTTTTCCGATTGAATGGGTTGCCGAAACCGGTTCGACTAATTCCGCTGTTTTAGAGCTCGCGCGCAAACAAAATAAAAAAATGTTCGTGCTGGCCGCCGAACACCAAACGGAAGGGCGCGGCCAATTCGGACGCAAATGGCTATCAAAACCGGGTGAAAATCTATTGTTCTCGATTTATTTTCAGCCCGCCATCAAACCATCCGAAGCTTCTACTTTGACCCAAACCGCTTGTCAGGCTGTGGTCGAAGTTTTGACAAGCTATCTAATTCCATGTGAAATTAAAAAACCCAACGATGTGCTGGTGAATGGAAAAAAAATATGCGGTATTCTGACCGAGTCGAGCTCAAAGGGCGAAAAGCTGGAGTATGTGGTTGTGGGAATGGGTTTGAATGTTAACAGTTCCGAGGAAACCTTGCTTCCTGAGGCTGTTTCTATGAAAATGGTTTCGCAGTCGGACGAAGCCCGGAGCAAAAATAAAACAGAAGCCTATGACCTGGCCGAGGTTTTAGATAAAATCTTGACTGAGTTCCAAAAACAAATAAAACAATATCTTTCAGTCATCCCGGACAAGTCCAAAGGACGTGATCCGGGATCTAAACTAGGATTCCCGCTTGCGCGGGAATGAAAAATGAAAAAATCCCAATTTTCTGAAGTATTACATCTGGTTGATATCGGAAACACGAACGCGACTTACGGGTTCGCCATAGGCGGCAGCTTAAATAAGGTCGAATCCGTCTCTCTAAACGAAATCCCAGAAAAAATCAAAATTTGTTCAAAAAAGGGCGCGCAATACAAAAATATAGTGCTTATTGCTTCCGTAGTCCCAAAAAATACAGAAAAAGTTCTTTCCGAGCTTTATGCCCGTGGAATCAGTAATATTCTGGAAATAGGAAAAGATATTAAGGTTCCAATTAAAAATTTCTATGAAAATGACAAAAAACTGGGAATAGACCGTAAAATTGACGCTTATGGCGCGATTCAATCAAAAAAACTGCCTTGTATTGTGTTTGATTTTGGGACAGCAATTACCTGTGACTTAATTGATGAAAAGGGTGTTTTCCTGGGGGGGCTTATCATTCCCGGACCGGAAACTTCCCTGCTTTCCCTGCTTGACCGGACAGCTTTATTACCAAAGGTTTTCAATCTTAAAACCGAGAGCGGGCTGCCTTATGGCCGCAATACGGAAGATTGTATACAGCACGGTGTCATTCAGGCTTATGCCGCCATGACAGACGGCCTGATTGCCAAACTATCCAAGGAATTTAAGAAAAAGCCGCATGTGATCATTACCGGCGGCTTTTCCTCTTTTATCGGAAAGATCATTCACTCAAAAGCCGAAATCAATCCTGCCCATACGCTTGAGTCGATTCTCAAGCTTTACCAGAACCAAATATCAGCCTAAACTCTGTTTCCTTTCTAGCCTGCACTGCGCCAAATTGACTCATTCTTATATTCCAATTTGTTCTATCCCCTCTGCAGGCGATTGGCACGCGAATTGATTAAGAACTAATTGCAATAGGGGTTTTCTAGGCTACAATATGCCCCCCTGGCACTCGCTCTCAGCGACTGCTAACGCACTATTAACTTTCAACTAAAATGAATCTCAAGGAGATAAATTAAATGGCTAAGCAGATTTTGTTTGAAGAAGCAGCACGGAAGGCAATTCAACGCGGCGTGGATAAACTCGCGAACGCGGTTAAGGTGACACTCGGACCTAAGGGCCGTAACGTTGTCATCGAAAAGAAATTCGGCTCCCCGGTGATCACAAAAGACGGCGTGACCGTAGCGAAAGAAATCGAACTTGATGATGCGTATGAAAACATGGGCGCTCAGATGGTTAAAGAAGTTGCCTCCAAAACCGCCGATATCGCCGGCGACGGAACAACCACCGCAACTATTTTAGCGCAGGCAATTTATCGCGAAGGTTTGAAAAACGTCACTGCCGGCGCGAACCCACAGGAATTGAAGCGCGGTATCGACAAAGCCGTTGAAGCAATCGTTGAAAAACTCAACACGCTTTCCAAGCCGGTCGGCAAAGATAAAAAAGAAATCGCGCAGATCGCTGTCATCGCGGCTAACTCCGATGAAACGATCGGCAATATCATCGCGGAAGCGATGGATAAAGTCGGCAAAGACGGCGTGATCACGGTTGAAGAAGCCAAAACCACCGAAACAACGCTTGAGGTTGTCGAAGGCATGCAATTTGACCAAGGCTATCTTTCGCCGTACTTCGCGACCGACACTGACAATATGGAAACGGTTCTCGAAGATCCGTATATCCTGCTTTATGAAAAGAAAATCTCCGCGATGAAAGATTTGCTGCCAGTACTTGAATCCGCGGCTAAATCCGGTAAACCGCTTATGATTATCGCCGAAGACGTGGACGGCGAAGCGCTTGCCACTCTCGTCGTGAATAAAATCCGCGGAACGCTTAAAGTTTGCGCAGTCAAAGCTCCCGGCTACGGCGACCGCCGCAAAGCCATGCTTGAAGACATCGCCATTTTGACGGGTGGACGCGCAATCACGGATGATCTCGGCCTTAAACTGGAAAGCGTAACAATCAAAGACCTCGGTCGCGCAAAACGCATCACCGTGGACAAAGAAAATACGACTTTGATTGAAGGCGCGGGTAATACCAAAGAAATCGCATCCCGCGTGAATCAGCTCCGCAAACAAATCGAAGATACGGATTCCGATTACGACAAAGAAAAACTGCAGGAACGTCTCGCTAAACTCGCGGGCGGTGTCGCGGTGATCAATGTCGGGGCCGCAACCGAAACCGAAATGAAAGAAAAGAAAGACCGAGTTGATGATGCTTTGCACGCGACACGCGCGGCAGTTGAAGAAGGTATTGTCCCGGGCGGCGGAATTGCTTTTTTACGCGCTTCCGTTGCTCTTGATACTTTGAAGTTGAAGGGCGATGAAAAAATCGGCGCTGAAATTGTCCGGCGCGCGCTTGAATTTCCTCTTCGTCAGCTCGCGGAAAATGCCGGCGATGAAGGCTCGGTTGTCGTGCAGCGCGTTTACGCGGAAACAGGCAATATCGGATACAACGCGGCAAACGGCGAATATGTCGACCTCGTTAAGGAAGGCATCATTGACCCGAAAAAAGTAACGCGCAGCGCGTTGCAATACGCGGCAAGCGTCGCGGGTCTTTTGTTGACTACTGAGGCTCTCATCACCGATATCCCGGAAGAAGATAAATCTCCCGCGATGCCCGGCGGCATGGGCGGCGGTATGGGTGGAATGGGCGGCATGATGTAATTAGATTCGCTAAAGCGAATCTAATTACATCATATAAGTTTTGGTTCTGGACTTGTTTCACAGTCCAACCACCGAAACAAAATGAACTTTTAAGAAATAACTAGGAGAAAAATAAAATGAAAATTAAACCTTTAAGTGATCGCGTTCTCGTTGAAGTTCTTGAATCCGAAGAAAAGACCCGCGGCGGGATTATTCTTCCGGACAATGCCAAGGAAGAAAAAACCGAAGGCAAAGTTGTTTCAGTCGGCCCGGGCAAAACGCTTGATTCCGGCAAGGTTCAAGAGCCTCAGGTTAAAAAAGGCGACCGCGTTATTTTTGGAAAATATGCCGGCGATGAAATTTTAATCGAAGGCAAGAAACACAAAATCTTGTCCGAAAACGACATCCTCGCAATCTGCGAAGCGCAATAACATTTAAGCTCTGTGCCTGTGCGGCCCAACCGCATGGCGATAGGGCAAATTAAAGTGCCGGTTGCGGTATAACCGCAGAGGCCAAAGGAAACAGCATGGCTAAACAAGTAACATTCTCGGAAGAAGCGCGGCAGAAAATTAAGCGTGGCGTGGATATCCTCGCCAAAACGGTCGGTATAACTCTGGGGCCCCGCGGCCGCAATGTCGTAATTGACCGCAAGTTCGGCGCGCCGATTATTACAAAAGACGGCGTTACGGTTGCTAAGGAAATCGAACTCAAGGACCCCTATGAAAATATGGGCGCCCAAATGGTTCGCGAAGTTTCCGAAAAAACAAATGACGAAGCCGGCGACGGGACAACAACCGCCACCGTCCTCGCTCAATGCATTGTCAGCGAAGGCTTGAAGAATGTCACTGCGGGCGCCAATCCGACGGCTCTCAAGCGCGGAATTGATAAAGCGGTTAAAGCCGTGGTTGAATCAATCAAAGGGCTTTCAAAGAAAGTCAGCGGCAAAGACGATTGGAAAGCGGTTGCGACCATCAGCGCGAACGGAGACGCTTCAATCGGCCAATTACTCGCTGACGCTCTTGAAAAAGTCGGTAAAGACGGCGTGATCACGGTTGAAGAAGCCAAAGGCTTTAAAACCGAAGTGGATTTAGTCGAAGGTATGCAATTTGATCGCGGCTATCTCTCGCCTTATTTCGTCACCGATGCCGACCGCATGGAAGCCGTGCTCAAGGACCCTTATATTTTGATTTGTGAGAAAAAGATTTCTTCAATCAAAGAAATGATTCCCGTGCTTGAAGCCGTGGCTCAATCCGGACGTCCGTTACTTATTATTTCCGAAGAAGTCGAAGGCGAAGCCTTAGCGACTTTGGTCGTAAATAAAATCCGCGGTACGCTCCAAGTTTGCACGATCAAAGCTCCGGGTTTTGGCGACAGACGTAAAGCGCAGCTTGAAGATCTCGCGGCGCTGACAAAAGGCCGTTTCATATCTGAGGATCTCGGTATTAAGCTCGAAAACGTCAAAATTGAAGACCTCGGCTGCGCAGAACGCGTGGTTGTGGATAAAGACAATACGACGATTATCGGCGGAGCCGGCGCGAAAAAAGACATTCTGGCGCGCTGTGAACACATTAAAGGCCAAATCGCTAAAACCGATTCCGACTATGACCGTGAAAAGCTTCAAGAAAGATTAGCAAAACTTTCAAGCGGTGTCGCCGTCATTAAAGTGGGAGCGGCCACTGAAATTGAAATGAAAGAAAAGAAAGCGCGCATGGATGATGCTTTGCATGCCACACGCGCCGCGATTGCGGAAGGTATTGTGGCAGGCGGCGGAGTGGCGTTGCTGCGTTCTATCGCTTCGCTTAAAAATGTTGAGGCTACGGGCGATGAAGCCACCGGCGTTGACATTGTGCGCCGTGCGCTTGAAGCACCGGCCCGCAAAATCGCGGAAAACGCGGGTTTTGACGGTTCGGTTGTCGTGAAGAAAATTCTCGAAGGCAAAGGTTCCTTCGGTTTTAACGCGGCGACAGGCGAACATGAAGACCTGATCGCAAACGGCGTGATTGACCCAGCCAAAGTCGTTCGTACGGCGCTTGAAAATGCCGCGAGCGTGGCGGGATTAATCCTGACGACCGAATGTGCGATTATCGAAAAAAAAGCAGAGCCTAAAAAGGGCGAAAAGGGCGCGGACACTCCTTCGTACGACGAAGAATCTCTGAGCTAAGCAATAGGATTAAATCGCGCGATTACACTGCGAGTTTTATCGAGCAGTGCTAATAATAATAGATGTCGCGGCGAAAATCGTAAAAGTAAGCCGGACTGTAAAAGGTCCGGCTTTTTTATGTCGCAAAAGTTGCGGCCTCTTTACTGTCCGTATAAACTGTGACTCTATTCTTGCCCGAATTTTTCGAAATATATACCGCCCTGTCTGCTTCATCGATCAACAGTTCAGCGGATTGAGGGCTGGCCGGTTCAAAAAATGCCATTCCGATGCTTCCGGTAACTTGCAGTTGATGCTGACTGTATTGAACTTTACAGCGGGCCAGTTTTAAACGCAGGCGTTCCGCCGCTTTTATCGCAAAAAGCCGGAACCGTGCAGTTGTGTAGAGCGGTGAACTTTGCCGGGGACTAAGCCCAAAAACAATCAGAAATTCCTCTCCGCCGTAACGGAATGCCAAATCCGCATGACGGATTCCCTTGCGCAAAGCTTCCGCGGCTCTGCGCAAAACTTCATCACCCGCCAAATGTCCGTGCAAATCATTTATTTTTTTAAAATTATCCAAATCAATCATGCACAAAGCGAACATTTTTCCTTTTTCAAGAGCCTGCCGCGCAAGCCGTTCTAATTTGTCCGGCAGCGACTGGCGGTTTAAAAGTTTCGTTAATGCGTCGGTATTGGCTGTTTGATAATAATGTTGTTTTTCAATCTCAACGGCAATGTCATTGGCAACGGTTTGAAAATAAACCTGGTCGCGTTCGGTGTAAGGCGCCGATGGGGACTTACCTACCAGCAAATATCCCCCCAGATTATTTCGCGAACGGATATGCGCGCAGGCTGCGCTGCAATGCCGCTTTAAATCGGCGATGATTCTTTCAGGGATGTGTTGAGGTAGCGGTTTTTCCGGAAGAATCGTCGTAACCGTTTCAGTGCGGGGCTGTCCCGCAAACCATTCGACTATCGCGCTTGTACGGTGCAAGCGTACAAATTTAACGGGAAACTGGTTCGCGCCGATTGAATGTTTTATGAGAAATGAATCACAACCTGAATCATATAAAGCCACGGACACGTGCGAGGGTTTAAGATGTTCAAAAAGAGCACTGAGAGCCCAATTAATAAATTGTTCACTCTCAATATATTTTAAAATCGCTTCACTGGCCGATGCCAAATAATTGACATAGGATATCTCGCTTACTTTACTGATAGTGCACCTCGAGTCATAAAGGGCATGGCGAATCACTGAATCAAAGAGCCAACCTAAAGAGTCGCTTATTTGACCTTTGTTTTCAATAGCCCGAGATAATCAATTGTTATTTATTTAGCCCTTGATGCTTTTTTTAGTTGTTTCAAATGTATCAAGCGCTAAAAATTCAGGTACTATTAAAGTAAGCGATTCAAACCAAAGGATTATTTTGTGCCGTCAAAACGCCAATTGATTTTTCTGGGTGCCGCGGCTTTGCTGCTTGCCATAATTTGGTCCGTTGTCTGGTCCGAGCTTATTTTGCGAATGGATCCGCCGGCGGCGATTCGTAAAACGGGCATGATGTTTTTCGTAATTACCTATGCGCTTGAGCTTATTTTTTTAGCTGGCATGCGCAATCCAAAGCAACATGCGGCCGGTGTATTCGGCGCTTTCTTTTTCATCGGGCTTTTTGTGCATTTATTCTGCGCCGCCGTCATTAAAGACTTTTTGCTTTTTATCCCCGGTGTGGCCGGCTATGAAAAGCCGCTTTCTTTTATTTTTTTCGTAACCGCGCTCGGCATCAATTTCGGCGGCATTTACGTAGCTTTTGCCGGCCCGCTTATCCGCAGGGTACAAATTCCGCTGCCTGCCGCGCATGCGGATTTAAACAGTTTTAAGATTGTGCAAATCAGCGACTTACATGCCGGCCCACTTATCGGTAAAAAATATATTAAGCGGGTCGTCGAAATGGCCTGCGGGCTTGATGCGGATATTACTGTCCTCACCGGAGATATCGGGGATAGTGATGCGGAGCTTTTCGGTTCAGTCCTCGCGCCGCTTGAAAAGCTAAAAACCAAAAGTGGTGTTTTTTATGTGACCGGAAATCATGAATATTATTGGAACGCTGAAAAATGGATTCGGGTACTTAAATTCTATGGTGCTCACCCGCTTTTAAATGATGGTTTGCTTCTTCAAAACGGTAAGCTGTGGCTTGGAGGAGTTACCGACCCTGACGGTCCGCGTTTTATGGCTTCTCACGTTCCCGATGCGGTTAGAGCATGCAACAAGGAAAGGTCCGGCAGCGCCTATAAAATCTTGCTCGCCCATCAGCCTAAAAACTGTTTCGCGGCGGAAAAAGCGGGATTTGACCTGATGCTTTCGGGGCATACCCACGGAGGGCAGTTTTTTCCGTTTAATCTACTGGTCGGCCTGTTTAACCCTTACCACAAGGGCCTGAACCGCCATCACCGCATGCTAGTTTACGTGAATCAAGGGACCGGTTTTTGGGGGCCTGCATTACGACTGGGTGTCCGCGCTGAAATTACCCTGCTTGAACTGAGGGCGTAGAACGCTAGTTGGTCGGAGGAGCCACGCTGCTGCCGCTGTCTGTTTCGAGCTGAGGAACTTCTTTGTCGCCTTTATTCAAGCGTTTAAGCCGTTTGGCTTCCTGCTTTTTACGGCGGTCTTCTTCTTTTCTTTTCTTATTGCCCTGATAATTCGGCTTCAAAATTTCTCCTTGGTGAATTTTATGAAAATATCATATCACGAACCGAAAGAAATAATCCTGTTGTATTGCATTCGAAATCAAACATCAAAGGCTAAATTCTTGCTCCGCTCAAACAGTCCTCGCCTTCGGCTGCGGAACTCGCGGCACAAGAATTAACCTTTTCTGTCATAAACTTAACCTGCGGGTTGTGGATATAATGAGAAAAGCTAGGCTTTGAACTCTCAATCGATCGAAGGCTCATTGAATTATATCTGCCACACACCCGGCCCCAACCTCAGCAGCCAAGCTTTCCATTTTTGTCTTTTTTCATTCCGGTTTAAACAGGAATGAAAAAAAGCATCATAGGAAACTACTTAGATAGCCTTGAGGGCTAAGGCTGAAAAGATCAAGGCTGCATCTCTATCGCCTTTGCACACGAAGCCTTGTTTCTCTGTTTATTGCCCCACACCCAGATAGCGGAGAAGGCTTATAAAAATAATTCGAACTTACGAGTTTTGTGCCAAAGGACACAACTGTTTGAGTAAGTTAGAATTGTTTTATAAGCTCATACCAAACTTGTTTCTACGCTTTAGCAGGAGACTTTTCTTCTTCGCAATAAGAAGACCGGTGCGGAACATAGCCGAGATGAACATCGTAACAAGCCGCAGAACAAAAAGTCATGCCCATGCGTTTACTGCGGCAGGTGCTAACGGAGCAAAGATAATAGGCCGCGTTGAATAAAATTTCTTTTTTACAAATATTGCATTTCTTCCAAAAGTCGCGGCCTTCTATATGCTCGGCTGTTTCTTCCAAAATATTCCCTTTGGTTTATTTTTCAACATCAAAAAATCGCTGTCATTGCGCGGATTGAAGAATTTTTCCGGCCAAGAAAAAATAAACGCCCAATGTCTGTATATCGCATAACGCGAGCACGAGCGGCCCCGAAGCAACGGCGGGATCCATCTTAAGTGTTTTAAAAATAACCGGCAGTACAAGCCCGATCATGGCCGAAATAAGAACGGCCACATTCATCGAAACCGCGATCGCAATTCCGAGCGCGTGATTTCCCTGCCAAAAGGAGGTCACGATGCCCACAATAATTCCGCAAATAATCCCGATCATGATGCCGACCAAAATTTCGCGGCCCATGAGCCTGAAGAGTTCGTTAAGTGACATGGCGCGCATACTGAGGCTGCGGACGACGATCGTCGCGCCTTGAATACCGGTGCTCTCGGAAATTCCGAGAATCACCGGCACAAAAATAAACAATACGGCGACCTCAGCCATATGATGCTGAAAAACTTCGGAAATAAACGCGCAAAAAAGGCCGCTGGCAACACTGAATAAAAGCCAGGGAAGGCGCAGATGCAAAATCCTCAGCGGCGAATGGGAAGTCATTTCCTCGGCATCCGTACCCACCATTTTGGCGATGTCCTGGTCTGCCTGGTCCTGCATAACCTGCAAAACATTGTTCGCAGAAATAATGCCCGTCATTCTTCCGGTAGCATCAACCACCGGAATAGCCAGATGATTTTGTTCCCGTATCAACCGGGCGGCTTCTTCCTGTTTTGCGTGCACAGAGACTGAAAGCGCGGGCCGCGCGGCAATCGTGTTCAGCGGCGTATCCGGGGTGTTAAAAACCAAATCTTTAATCGAAACAACCCCATCCAGCCGGTTCTCCTTATCGAGAATGTAAACGTAAGGCACGCGCCCTTTGCGGTCATTGGGAATTTTCTGCAACAGTTCAATGGCTTCATTGACGCGCGTGCAGGCTGAAATGGCTAAAAATTCTTTGGCCATAATCGCGCCGGAAGAGTTTTCGGGATAACTTAAAATTTCCCGCAAATCCCGCGCGCGGCTGTTGGGCAACGCGGTTAAAATTTTAGAAGCGAAATCAACGGGCAAACTTCTTAATAAATCAGCCGCGGAATCCGAGGAGAGCTGCTGGACGGTTTCGGTCATGTAGGCAACGCCCAAATTATGGGTCACGTCCTGGTCAAGCGTTGCGCCCTGCGCTTTCGATTCATTGGTCTGCTGCAGCAGTTTCCATTTTTCAGCGTCGCTTAAATGTTTCATTGGCGGAAATATTAGCGTTTTAGCGGTAAAGGGACAAGAGCTTAGTTGCCGCTCAGCTTGTCCAAGCGGCCGTCCGGGGCGATATGAATCACTTCTTTCATCGTAAATTTAATCACGGCTAACCGCGACGGAAACGCCGCTTCAAAATGCGCGTGTTTCTTACCCGCTCGCACGCCTTCCACGATTCTTTCCACGGAAAAATACATTTTCCGTTTTTCGATTTGCGGCAAAGCTTTGTGATATTCTTCGCCGTCTTCGAATACTTGGGCTGTTCCGTTGATTTGATATCCGACGAGACTGTCCATATTGATGACGGAGAGCGACGCATGCGAACGCAGTTTTAAATTTTGAATCGTGCGCCCAAAAACAAAATCGGCCAAATAAATATGGTCATCATTCAAATGGATAAGGAATTTAGGCGCCACATAAGGATGGCCATCTTTATCGGATGTGGCTAAATAAACGAATTCGCGCTTTTCAAGAAAGTTCAAGGCATCTTCGTTTAATAAATTCATGGCGAGATTCTACATTAAAAAACAAAAAGGCCGCGGGGATTTATCCCGCGGCCTTTTTCCGGTTGGGTCAACGACCCAGAGAAATAAAATTTATTATCTGTTGCGGCATAGCCGCAGAGGAAAAGAGACTGTTATAGCCCGAGCTTTTTCTGCATTCCGTCAATCGCCTTACCGGCGTCTTTTTGCGCCTGTTTTGCGATTTTTTCAGCGCATTTTTGAGCGCGTTCGGTTTTATTCTGCGCTAGCTTGGTTTCTTTGTCTAAGCCGGATTTTCCGAGTGTTGTCGCCCAATCCCAAGCTTTATCCAAAGCAGTTTCATTGCAAGCTGACTCAGCATACGCTGTGCCGGTTGCAAACATGGAAGCCGCAAAAAAAGCAGCCAAAAAAACCGCAGATAACTTCTTCATTCAATCCCCCTGTAATACTATTGCTCTAAGCCTGCACATGCAGACGCAAAGCAATAACTTTTAGTATTTAACTGAACATCCGTAAGACTTTGTCGTTGCCGTTGTTACCGGCTTGCCGGCCAACGCTTCATCCAAAGCCGAGCTGACATAATTTTGAGCCTTGGCCACATCTTCGGCATCCGCGCTTTTAATACTGTCAATCGCGCCCTGATAAATCAACACGCCTTCCGGATTGATAATATACATATGCGGCGTAGTTTTGGCGCCATAAGATTTTCCGACCATTCCGTTCGGATCAAGCAAAGTTGCCGTCGCGGCGGATTTCTTTTCAGCGAGTGTTTTTTTCCATTCTTCAGGCGTCATGCTGCCTTCTTTGCCGGCCGCTGAAGAATTGATTGAAAGCCAAACAACATCTTTACCGGTATAAGCGGTTTGAAGGTTTTGCATGTTACCGCCTTCATAATGCTTTACCACAAACGGACAACCGTGATTGACCCATTCCAGCACGACAAATTTGCCTTTGAAATCGGATAAAGAATGCGTTTTACCGTCAACGCCGGTCAAAGAAAAATCAGGTGCGGCTGCGCCCGTTTCCACTTCGGCATGCAGCGGTAAAGCCGCTGCGGCTAAAAACAATACGAACAAAGGCAAAATAAGTGCAAATCTGTTTTTCATAGGAAACTCCTTGTTAGCTTCTTCGACGCAGGAGAAGCTATCTTATTCAATCTTTGGGGTTTTGCAACCCCGCATCTTGCAGGGCTTTTTTTACGATCGCGGGTGTCAAAATTTCCGGAAGGATAATGGGCGCTTTGCCGTTTCCAGGATAAAGTACGTAAAAAGGGATGCTGTTACGGTTATAAGCAGCCAATGCCCGGGTAATATTTTGATCACGATTGGTCCAATCAGCTTTCAACGCGGTAATCCCCGCTTTTCTAAAAGAACGCACGATTTCTTTACGCTCCAATGCAACGCGCTCATTGACCTGGCAGGTTAAACACCAGGCCGCCGTAAAATCAATAAATACCGGCTTTCCCTGCTCGCGCAATTCAGCCAATGTCCCTTCTGTGTAAGGTTTCCAATTCATATGTTTGTCTTCGCCTGCATCCACCGCTTCAAAAAAACGCTGCTGCAAACCGGTTTGAATACTTAAAACCCAAAACAGCCAAAAAGACGTCAGTAAAAGTAAAACACCAAGAAATTTTTTGAGGTTAACCATCCACTTGCCCGGCTTGGGAATAAATTTGAGCCAGCGCGGGTTCGCGCAAAGCAGTAAATAAGGCGCGGCCAAACCTAATCCAAGCGCGGTAAAAACCGCCAGCGCGATCCAGGCCGGTTGTGATAACGCAAAACCCAGTGCCGCGCCCATAAAAGGCGCCGTGCAGGGCGTCGCGACCAAAACCGCCAAGACACCGCTCGCGAAAGAACCGGCTAATCCCCCGCGGCTAAGCCAAGATTGTCCCGCGGCGGTCAATGAAACTCCGATTTCAAACAATCCGAAAAGATTAAGCGCGAAAATAAAAAAACCAACGCTCAAAACTCCGACGAAAAACGGCGACTGCAGCTGAAATCCCCAGCCAATTTGATTGCCGGCCATCTGTAAAATAATCAACGTTCCGGCCAACACCCAAAATGAAATCAAAACTCCCGCTGTAAACACAAGTCCATGCGTAAAAACACGTTTTGGATTTTCATCCGCATCATGGACGAATCCCAAAATTTTAAGCGACAGCACGGGCAAAACACACGGCATCAGATTTAAAATAAGCCCGCCGAGAAACGCGAAAAAAACAGCTGTCATAACGCCAAGCGAAGAAGCTCCCGAGACAAACTGAGCCTCAAGCGGAATATCAATTTCCCAGCCTTTTTCGGAGTTTTTGCCTCGCCAACCTTCGGATGAAACTAAAACGCCGCGCAGGCGGTTCAAAGCTTGAGGCTGGGTCACGGCCATCAAGATTTTGAGCTCATACCCCTGCGCTGTTTTCTTAAAACCCTGAGGAGCCGCATGTTGAATCAATTCTGAATTTTCAGAAAAAAAATAAAGTCCGGAAAAACTTTGCTGAGAAGCAGGCGGCCGGTGGATGCGAATGAGAATATTTTTGCCTGAAAGCGCGGCATGCGCCTGCCACTCGGTTTGCTGAAGCGGCAGTTTTGCGCGTGTTTCCGTGAACAATCGAATGTTTTTCCCGGGCTGGGGTGTGCCCCCGGCGGGAAGCTCTAGCGTTAATTCCGCATTGCCGGGAATGCATTCCACCTTGCATGCGAGCCATTCCACTTTAGCTTTTAAATTGATTGTTTCCGAAACATGCCGTTCAGCCAAAACCCGAAACGGCGCCGCAAGCAGAACTTCACCTTCATAGCCGTAACTTGAAAGCGGCGGCAAATCAATTTTAACCGGGACAGGCCATTCTAATCCGGCGGCGGAAACACCATAAGGAAGCTGCCACTCAATTGCGGGTGTCATGCCGGAATCGCCGGGGTTTTTCCAATAAATATGCCATTCCGGGTCCATACGGAAAAAAACACCGGCGCGAAACGCAGAACCGGGATTCACGGTATCCACATCCGCGATCAGCTCAACTTCCGTATGCGCCTGCTTAACCGTCGCCGCTTCTGACAGTGGACAGAGAGAAAAAACGGCCAAAATAAAAAAGTAGAATCGCTTCATTTGTAGATATTGTATCCGCGGTTGCGCACAGCACAGAGCGAAATTAACGATTACGCGCATAGCAGAGCAAAAAAATTACGGCCGGCGAACTGGATCCCCGCCTGCGCGAGGATGACAGACAAAAGACGCTAGCGTCTTTTGTCTGTCACCCAAAATTCCATATACTTCCCGAGCATCAAGCGGGTCTGCGCATCGAGTGCCGGCAAAGCGCTGAAAAGAATCGCCACGACCGGAATCGCGAGCCACTCCAAAGCGTGCAGACAGTGCCTTAAAAATGAATGTTTGATTTTCTTTTTAGGCAAAAGCGAGAGGCTTAAAAAAATTGTCGTCAAAAGGGATATCGAAGCCAGATTGAAAATAACGGACGAAATTCTTGGCGCCGTATAATAAAGCACGGAATCGGAAAATTCCTGCGCCGCGAAAAAAACCGGGAGCCAGCCGATAATTCCCAAAAGAAGCGGCCATGTTGACCAGGCGATATGGCCTTCAAAAAGTTTAAAACTGTGGCGGATGCGCTCAAAAACCGGGATTTTGCTCGGCTTTAAAAAACCGCGCATCACGATCGGAAAATTTTCAACACCCCACGCCCAACGCCTTTTTTGCTTATAAACATTGACCGACGTTTGCCACCATCCACCGGCATCGACCACATCCATCGAAAGCGTGACATACATCGGAATGGCGCGGTAATCGCCTTCATAATGAATGAAGGCCTTCCAGAAAATTGCTGAATCATCCGAAACCATATCAACGGGCCAATAACCGACATCAACAAGCGCTTTAAAACTCATGCTGTGGCTTGAAAATGTCACAAGACGATCAGGATGCGTCGCTTCGGTGAGCTGAAAAAAAGACGCTCCCATTTCCAGAATTCTCGCGAAGCCGGGGACTTCCCAAATATTATTGTGATAAACGGGAATGGGCTGAAAGCTGGCGCGTTCTCTTTCCGGACAAGCCATAAAGCAATAGGTCAAACATGAAAAATAATTCGGGCTCACGACGGTATCCGCGTCAAAACAAGACACGATCACATTTTCAACCGGAACGCGCCGCTCTTCTAAGTGCTTTCGCGCCTGTTTCGCGGCAAAAGTGGCATTCGCGCCTTTAACCCGCGCTTCGCCTTCCAGCCCATCGGGATGAATGACGACCAGAAAATCAAAAAAAACCGCACTGTATTTCAAGCGAAGATCTTCGGCCGCTTTTTTGACTTCGTCATTCGCCCGCCCTTCTACCGCCAAAACAATCAAAATTTGCCGCGCGGGGAAACTTCCCTCAGCGTAGCTTTTTACTCCTGGCTCGAGCACTTCCAGCGTTTCTTTAAACGCGGGCACAATCACAAGGTGATAAATATCAGCGGAAAGCGGCGGAAAAGAATTTGATTTTTTTAAATTCTCCATTTCTTTCTGCAAAAACAAGTCGGAAATCCGAGCTTTCCAACCTTCGGCGCCGGGTTGATCAAACGTATTCAAATGCCGGAGGTCGTCGATTTTTTTAACACGCTGCAGCCAATTTGTCTGCTCTTCCAAAGATAACCTCAAAAAAGCAATCATCAAAAACAGCGTGAGGTAAAAAAGGCGGAGCAGCCAGTAGAAATTAAAAACGATAATGATTAAGGCCGCGGCTACGGGCTGAAAAAATGTAAGCATTAAGAGCCCGGTCAAAATGCTCCAGCTTGTAAAACCGGGCAGAATTTCAAAAAATCTTTCCAGCCTTTTTTCCGATCCCACCAGGCCCTGGCGCGAAAATTTGAAATCGATCATGCGGCCGCCTTGCCTTCTCTTTCCTTTTCTTTCAAAATGGAAAAGGGCACTTCCAAAACTTTCCACTTCGGGACCACTTCAAGCGACATTAAATTCCCCGTGTTTTTATCAAGATAAAATAATTCCCCCGAATCATCGGTATAAAACACAGGGCTTTCTCCTTTGGTCTCAAGCAATTCATAGAGAGCGGGCGCGCCAAAAGTCTCTAGCTCCAGGAGGAACACTTTGCTCTGGTCCTGGAAAATAATATACGAGCCGTCATGCGCCCAAAAAGCTTTTAAAATACTTCCGGCCTGGGTTAACAGCCATTCGACTTTTTGGGGCCGGCCGCCGTTCTGTTCTTTTTTTTCTCTTGCAAAACTTATTGTTCCGATGGCATTTTCAGTCCAAATCAAAACTTTGCGGTGTTTTTTATCAAAATGAAAACCTCGCACGCCCTTTTCAACGAGAGGATCAGAACGTTGATCGGCGATCAATTGTCCTTTGTCGCCCAAAAACAATGCGCTGTCATCGGCAAGATGATGTATTTCAAAAAAACCTTTTTGCTCTGCCAAACCTTGAAGCGGCTTTTGATCGCGTAAAAGAGGCTTGCGATTTTTATCCAAAAAGTCAGTGCTCACAAAGTTATTTTCTCTGGTTAGAAGGAAAAGTTTTCGGTCATCCATTCCATATCCTCGGATTTTTTCAGGGAAAAGAACAAAGCTCTTTTTTTCCGTATCAAACCGGCCTAAATACCCATCGCTGAACGCAAAAAGATAATGCGGATCTTTAGCGGACCAAACTATATTTTTTGGCTTAAACGGAAAAATTTCTTCCCATCCCGTTTGCGGCCGGTCTTCTTTATCCAAATCAATCCACGCCCATTTTTTCGTTTTTTGGGCGTCAGCCTCAATTAAGATGCGTTCACTTCCGGAGACGCTGTATATCTCGGATATCTGGAAATCCCGGCCGCCATTTTCCAGAAAAAGCGGCCTGGTTTTTTCGTCCCTACGGTCATAAATTTGAATCGTTCCGGCCTTTTTTGAATCTTTAAGTAAAATGTAATTAGTTTCAGGAATGGGTATTAAGTTTTCAAATCGGCCGGAAACGCGGATACGCCAGTCCGGTTTTTTGGGTTGAACCAGAATTTTACCGAGAACGGAAGCCTTAGCGGCTTCCACCGGAATTGTTTTGGCCCAAATTTCATGGTCTTTTAAAACCAATCGAACGGGATAATTACCGGGAAGAAGGTCGCGGATAATCGCCGGTGTGGGTTCTCGGTAGCGGCGCCCACCCACATAAACCGTGGCACCGGGAGGAGTCGTGGATAAATAAACCAGCCCGGTTTGCACCAGGCCCTTTTCGGTTCCGCCGCGATAGCTGTAACCCAAAGCATAAAAAATAATTTTTGGAGTTCCAGCGAGAAAAATGGCAAGAAACAGAAAAAAAACGACCCGTCGCAAAACTTTCATCATAAATTAACAGCGAAACTTAAAACAAAATCTTATGCCTGAGTCAGCTTACCCAGCCACTTGTTTACCATTGTGCCTACTTGTCCGCCCGAACCTTTCAGAAGCGCGTCAAGATTAGCGGGAAAAGCGGACATGCCGACTTTCTTTAAAATAAAAAAAACAATTTCGCGGATCAACGTCGGCACATAAGTTACGTTGTGGAAAGTTTCATTTTTTACTCCCAATGAAAATTCTTTGACGGTGCCTTCATTCGCAAAGCGCGCCTTATCAAGATCCAAAACGATTTCATCGATTTGCAAAGGCGGCAGCTTCGCCTTTTTTTCCTGTTCGGCCGGCGGCACGGGCGCTTTTGTTCCTTTCGGGTCCTGCTGCGGCTTTTTCATGGCTTTAATTTCCATTAAATTGAATTTGCCCTCGCCGTTTCTTTCGATCGTGACCTCATCCATGACGATTTTGATTCGTTTTAAATGAACCTTTCCTTTAAAAAAGGCTTCGAGATCATAGGCCACTGATGCTTCCGGAATCGAAGCCAATCTTTTTTCTTGAAATCCCTTCGGGTTATTAATAACCAAGTCATAGATTCCGGCGCCTGAAAGGCCCAAACTGACGCGTCCGACTTTAACGGGCGCGCCGATCGCGCTGCTTAAAATTGCTGCCAAAACGACATTGCTTGCTAAAAAAAGCACGACAACGGCGACAACTACTGTGAGAAACAGCCCGAATAGAATCTTTTTCATAAAAGCCCCCTAAAATTAACGGAATTAGATAATGACGCAAGCAACAGGTTAAAGCCGGAAAGCGCTTCTGTCAAACCCACTAACAGCCAGCCCCATGACCCCATCCCACTTCCGGGATGTGGGATGGGGTTAGGATTCGAGGCGCCCTCCAAGATGGCGCGCTAAAAAAATTTCGGCAGTTTTATAAAATTGAAGCTGGTTTTCAGGCCTGGAAAAACCATGGCCTTCATTGTCAAAGAGCAAATATTCATGTTCGATTCCATGCTGTTTTAATGCCGCGACGATTTGATCGGATTCCGCTTTTTTCACACGCGGATCATTCGCGCCCTGCGCGATTAAAAGTGGGATTCGAATTTGATCCGCTTTAAAGAGCGGCGAGCGGGATTTTAGAAAAGCTTCGTCTTTTTCCGGATCTCCCACACGCCTGTAAATGTTGGTTAATTCGGTTGACCAGTACGCCGGCGTGGTTTTGATAAAAGAAATTAAATTGCTTGGGCCCACCACCGCAATTGCCGCTTTGAATAAATCCGGTGTAAATACCGCTCCCGCCAAGGCCGCGTACCCGCCGTATGAACCGCCGAAAATCGCCACACGCTTAGGATCGGCAACGCCTTCGCGAATAGCCCATTCAACCGCATCGGTTAAATCGTTTTGCATTTTTCCGCCCCATTCTTTATTACCGGCATTCAAAAAATTCTTTCCGTAAGAGGTGGATCCTCTAAAGTTAATTTGCAAACAGGCGTACCCGCGATTCGCGAGCCATTGCACGCGCGCGTCATAACCCCACACATCACGATTCCACGGCCCGCCATGCACCTTCAGTATCATCTTATGCCTCCGGGCCTTCGACCCAACCGGCACCGTTAAATATCCATGTAAAGTGAGTCCGTCACGCGCCTGAAACGAAATGGGTTTCATTTCTGCTAGTTTGTATTTTTTAAGTTCTGGCTGATGTTCAAAAAGAAAATCGCTTGTTCCGATTTCGCGGCGGTAAAGAAAATACGCCACGGGCGCGCGGTCCGACGAAACGCGTAAAACCCAATTCCGATCGGCATCATCGCGGTTTGTGATCGAAAAATTCTGTCCATGAAGGTTTGTGATTTTGTCTATGTCGCTCCGGATAGACTCATCCAGCACACGCCATTCTTCTTTTGCTTTAATCCACGAAACCATTTGGATTTGGTAAGTGTCGGGATGCATCAAAACATTTACCACGTCATAGGTAGGGTCTTCGGCGATCACTTCTTTCTTTCCGCTTGCGAGATCCAGTTTAACGAGCCTGCCCGTCGCTGCCTCGCGGGAATCAACCAAGTAAAGCGAATTTCCGTCCTTTGAAAAACCGATTACATGGCACCCAAAACTATCTTCAAAGCCCCATTCCGCGGCTTTTCTCCACTCCGTGTTCTCTGAATCGCGAACCATAACTGTATAACCCGCATCCTGGTTCGCGATCAAAGCCCCGCGAACTTTTAAATTTGCATCGGAAATCCATTGCGCGATACTGCCGTCGTTTTTCGCGGCAAGTTCCAGCTCGCCTGTTCGCCATTTCAGGCGGTAAGCGTCATAGACTTTTTTATTATCACGGTTCATCGCGATCAATAACGTATCCGGAAAATTTTTATTGGAAGCGATGACCTGGACCCTCACATCCTCAAAAGGCGTTAAATCACGTTTTGTTCCCGATTGTAAATCAACCGAATAAAGATGCGTATCTTCGTTGCCGTCCTTATCCTGCAAAAATAAAACGCTTTTATTGTCCGGCGCCCAAAAATAATTGGAAATGCCGCGCCCCTTTTCATTTGTCACAACACGGTCATCGCCGCCTTTCACACTACGCAGCCAAATATTCAAAACGCCGTCCCGCGGCGCCAAATAAGCAATTTGCGCGCCGTCGGGGGAAATTTGCGGCTGTGCTTTTTGAGGATTACCGAAAAGCAGCGTACGAGGAATAAGTTTCACGGGAGCGGTAAAAACGCAAGCCGCCGCGAAAAGCAAAGCCGCGCCGAAAAAAAGCAGGAGAAGCTCAGGATGTTTCATGCGCGTAGTTTAGCTGAAAATATTTTTGCCGGCGATGTTTCGTTCAAGCTTTGGACAGCAGGAAAGGGGTATGATAAACTCCGGCCGCACCGAGCGCGATGATGTTCAAAAATTAAACGCTGCGCTCAAAAAAGCCAGCAGCGCTATTTTCCAATAAAAGAGCCAACAAGTAATCTTCAAAATTAACGAAACGGAACCCGCCGCTTTTGAATTCGATTGCGGCGCGCGGAAAAAGGTTGTCCAATACGGGGCCCGTCAGTTCTTTGCGTATTTTTTCGAGCTCTTTCAGGCCGCGGATATGCGCCGCAGCGGCAAGACCGCCCACGGCCACGCCGCTTAGCAACACGGCTAAATCGGCTGATGAATGCGCGCCCGGTTCCAGATAAAAATTCGCGATTCCCGGTATCGGTGGCGCGGAATTCAAACTATGCAAGAAAACAACGCCTTCGGTTTTAGCGGCGGCATCCAAATACGCGGTCAAATCCTTTTCATCAATGAAAGCGATCAAATTTCCGAAAGGCGTCGCGGCTTCGGCGCCGGGTTCCGGCAAAAGACCTGCCATTTCCTGTTTCTCAACGGCGCTTAATCCGTTCCGGTTTTGAAAAATTTTCCGCAAAGAATCAAAAAACTCGCGGCGGTTCCCAACAAAAGTCACGGCGGGCTTAACCCTGCCCAAACTTTGCAAATGCCGGAGCACGGCCAGCAGATTAAACAACGCCGCGGGATTTTTCTTAAACTGCTCGGTATGACGGTCATCAAATATAAATTGTCCGCCCGAAATTCCAGAAAATTCTGCCCTTTTTATCAGCCGGTCGAGAGCGGCCGACGAAATACGCGGCTGCGCATTTTTATCGCGGTACGTATCACCGACAATATTCTTGCGATCGACGGAAGCCAAAGCTTCGGGAAGCGCCAGTCCTAAATTCAGCCGCAATGCACGGAGCAACGCAGGCGCATCGGCGCGGGCATTCAATTTTTTAAGATGCTCGAGTAAAATCAATCCGCCTAAATAAACACGCCTGACAATGTCCCCCGATCCAGAAATGATTTCATCTATCAATGCCGGTGCGGCACGGAATTCTGAACGACGTGCCGTGAGTGAAGAAGCTACCTTGGGTTTTGATCGAATATTCTCCTTGATTGGCTTGCCGTGTTTTTTTTCCGATAGCTTTTTTGCAAGATTCTTTTTACCAGCGATAGTCTTTTTACCTTTGAAAACACTTGTCTTGGAAAGACCGGCTTTGTGCGGCTTGAAAACAGCGGTTTCGGGCAAATTGTTAAGCCTTGCTAACGCGGGCCACAAATTTGTGCTTGAGGCCTGTGAAGAGCTTGCGGACTTCAAAGCGGAGAAAATTTGGGTTGCCACTCGCCGGCGTTGCTCGGCATCGGCTTGCGCGAATGAGCTTTGCTGGCTAACCGGTTTCGCCTCCTGCGGCATTTGAAGGAATATTTTTACAAGAGCCTTGCGTTCAGGAGTTCCCGGTCTCGGCCAAGTTAAATTGTTCTGTCGCAAGGCATCTTGCAATGCTTGCATGGCCAATCCGGCATTTACTTTGAGCGCAATTTTATAAGACACTTCTTCTTTAGAGTTGGCGGGATGAAATGCGGGCGGGCTTGCGGGATTAATCCCGAAACCACGCGCATCGGGGACAGGCGCAATAAAAGGAATATGTGCCGTCAAATCGCGCACATTCAAACCTGCAATAATTTTTGCCGCACGGGCAGGCGCTGCTTGGGAAGAACTTGGGATCGATAGACCGGCAGCTGCCAGCGCTTGATCGAGAATATCCGTCGCCGGCGCCCGCGAATTGACATTTTTCGCAGCATTTTTTTCGGCCGGAGCCGTGGCAATAAATCCGGCGGCAGCTATTCCAACTATTCCCGCATTTCTAAAACCGCGGCCTATTGTTTCTTTTTTTGCTTCTAAACTATTGGAAGCATACCCACCTTTGCCATTCCAATCCACGGCATTTTCATAAATCCAATCAATGTTCTCTAGGCGGAAATCACGCCCGGTTGATCCGAGACGCCATCCTTCGCCGTTCACTCCGCCTTTTACGAGCCATGATTCGTCATGCGTATGCGGTGCGTCATTTTTAATACCTGATCTTCCAGAATAGGCTACGACCGTACTGGATTTGACATGTTGAGCCCGGGCAAAAGGAACGAATTGATTATTCGTTAAAAATTTCATTTTACCGACATGCCCACGAGGAAAATCACGTAATTTACCATCCAAACCCCAACCACGAATGATAACTATATTTCCGTATCCACCCATGGTTCCCGCATAGCGTATCCACGGATTTTTTAATGATGCAAACAGCGGGACGCCGATGGGCATAACTCCGTCACGGCCGTTATGAACCCGTTTTCCGCCGTCGCGCGATGCATTAATGCGGGTGCCGCCCACTGTGCGCTTGAAATACTGTGGCGGAAACGGGACATGCTCCAAAAGAGCGCCGCGCATGTTGGGAGTAACCAGGGAATAATCTTTGATGCCATTATTTGCGGTTTTATTCTTTCCAACTTTATTCTTTGTGACAATCGTTGTCTTTTTTTCTACTTTGACCGTTTTTGCCTTAGATTTATTATTCGCTTTTTTATTATCTGCAGATTTACTATCTGCTTTAGGTTTATTACTCGGAGATTTTTTATCGCCCTTAACCCGCCGTGAATCTTTCAGCAAGTCGCCAAGGTGCCGACGGGCAGACGGCGACATGCGCTGCCCCCCCGAACCATTGCTTGCCATCAAGGGGAGTTCTCCTTTAGCAATTAACTCGTTAATTGCATTGGTCATCGCGGTCGCTGCCTGAACATGCGCTTTTTCTTCTTTCGGCACATAGGCCGCCGCGATATCCGGCCGCGGCTGATTTGCGGTCGGCGCCGCAAGTTCATGTGGCGTGGTCTCGTGGTCGGAATCGAGAACTTGCGGCATATTTCTGGGAATGGGATGCGCCTCCGTTAAATTTCCGGAAACCGCTTGATCCCGTGACGCTTCCGGCAAAAGAGTTTGGAATTGCCCGATGCCGGAATCGACTGCCGTGCCGGCCGGAGTATTTGTTGGCGACATTTCGTTTGCCGGCGGTTGAAGTACGGGAGCAAGACTTTTAGCTGCCGGTGCCGGTGCTGTTGGCGTGATAGACGTCACAACCGCCGGTGTTTTAGGCACAGAAGGCGTGCTTACAACTAGCGGTGCAAAATTAGGTGACGGCGTAATTGTCGCTGATGGCGCAGCAGCGGGCATTTCAGGTGTCGAAGGCGTGCTGTCAATCGCTGGCGCAGGCGTGGGAACTTCTTGTGTCGCCGGGGCTGATGGCATTGACGGTGCAGCGCCCGACGCTGAGTTGTCAGGTGGATTATTCACTCCCTTTGGCAAACCAACATCCGTTGGCGACAGGCCCGGTTCTACTGGCGCGGCAGAAAAAGCCAACTGCGGCTTTTTGGCCACCGGTAACTTGACCGTGCTTTCAGATTGCGGCACGGTCTGTAAATTAAACGCAAGGGCAGGCGCAGATAGCGCCGCAGCTGCCGTTGAATGGCCAGGTGCATCCATAACAATCGGCGCTTCCGGCGCAACAGGCAAATCAGCAGCCGGTGTTAACTCGACTGAAACGGTATTTTGAGCTATGAATACTGGCTCATCCAAATCGGTCGCCGTTTGCACGGTCTCTTCCTGAGAGTTCACATCGTCGTCGCTTGCGGCAAACAATACTTCATCGTTTCCGGTATTCGTAATATCCCCGACTGTTGAATCGGCCGCCAATTTCACGGCAGAGCTTACAGTATGTGCTTTTTCTTGATTCCTTTTTTTCAAGGCACGGATAACATGCATACCGCCCGGAATCGCTTTCCAATTTTCACGCGCATACAGCTGGTTCATTTTATAAACTTGTGTATCATCCAAACTTCTGCGGATTGTCGCGTAAGTTGCTTGATCAAGAGAAGGAGTCATCTCCAGCGGTTTTTTGCCGGGACGAAGATTGGTGCGGTTCCAATTTGTTTTCCAGGTGAGAACCGTCTTCTTGAACTGTTGATCGGCTTTGCCCGTCGGCTTACCCACTAAGTTCCGGTAAAAATCGCTTTGCGTATAAAAAAATGCTTGAATGCTATAAACATCGAGTCCTTTATCGCCGGGATTAATAGTACGCGTCAGCCGCGCCTGTAAAATTTTCTGCGGCGACGAACTCGCTTTCGCCGTTTTTCCGGTGACATGCTGCGAAACCCCTGGTTTTGCCGCCGTAATTACTTTTTCACCCACCTTGGGAAGCGTATGCTGCACCGGCTGGGTCAATGTGGGTTTTGGTGCAATCGGACCTGCGGCAACTTTAGCTGGCGTTGCTTCTTTTTGAACTCCCACAGCGGAAGCTGCAGCGGGCGGCGAAACCGGATCAGTTTTCACAACGGTAGACGGTGCGGGAACCTGAGATGCAGAAGGCGTGCTTGCCGTTTCTTTCGAGTCGGGTTCCGTTTGCAATGATTTTTTCGCAGTATTCGTATCATCACCGCTTGCGGCAAACATCTCTTCAGCGTGTCCGGTATTCGTAATATCCCCAACCGTTGAAACCGCCGCAATCATTTTGGCTGCGGGCATTGATTCCGTCTTGGCGATTTTATTGTGCGCCGCCCGCGCCTGTTTCACTGCTTCGCCGCCTTTTACATGATCATAATTTTGATTATCAACTTTTGCTTGCAAAGCATGCACTTGCTGCGGCGTCAAACTTTCCCATATCCTGGCAAACTTTTGTGGTTCAATGCGGCCGTTTAAAATCAAACGCGGTTGCCCCGGATGCTCAAGATTCCAATTATGCGCGAAAGTATCCGAGGCACGTGCCAAACGTCCATCAAAATCACCATCGGCCTCACCTATAAGCCGGGTGTTGGCCGGATTTAATGCCTGCAAAGCTGCTTCCGCGGCAAAGACATCCAAGCCTTGGCTGTTTTCTTGCAAAGCACGTGTGAGCAGCGCTCTTTTGATTTCTATTTTTGGCTGAGCGTTTTTTCCCGCTTTAGCTTGACCCTGCGTTTTTGATTTTTCTGTTTTGCCTCCGGCAGGCGATTTTACTTTTTCAGCGATTACGGATTTGTCCGCTGCTTTAACTGTCACAGCCGGCTTCTGCACTTTTGTTGCTTCTGCTTCCGCGGACTGATTGCTTTCTTTTGGGGTTGCAACGACCGTAGAGCCCCCCCTTTCCTGGGGTGACTGCGATACTGCCGCATGCGAAGCGTTCTTTTTTTCTGTTTGGGCACTAGTGATTTGGGAATCGGGAGCAGCCGGTAAATTTTCGGACCTTTGCCCCGGCGGCGTTAATGCGAATTTTATCGCAACTGGGACCGGCAATACAGACACCGTCGCCCTGAAAGGCGGTTTCACTTTTACAGCACTAGCCGGTGCAGCGCCCGACGTTAAGTTGTCAGGAGGATTCACTTCCCTCGGCAAACCAGCATCCGTTAACTTGAGCAAAGGCACGGGTGTCAGACCCAATTCAATCCGTTCGGCAGAAAAAGCAAATCGCGACATTTCGGGCACCGTTAACGTTATCATGCTTTCAGGTTGCGGCACGGTAGGTGAATTAAGCACAAGGGCAGACGCAACTTCTAAACCTGCAACACCCGGTGTTTCCGGAACAACACCGGGTGTTGCTTGCGGTTGCGTCGAGCTCAACATAGTCTCAGACGGAAAAACGACTCCCGGCAAACCAGCATCCGTTGGTTTCAGCAAAGGGTTTAAATCATCGAGATTCACTTTCGGCAAATTCAAATTTGTTGTGTCAGGCAAATTCAGAGTTAACGCAGTCGTCGCAGAAGGTGCGAAGAAGTCAAGCGGCAACATTTCAGGCACGGGAGCGAATATATTTGTCATATCCGCAGCGGGACGTGCCAAGCCGAGAGTAAATGTTATTGGCAATACAGGCACCGGTCGCAAGGTCAAATCATCGAAATTAACTTTCGGTAAATTCAAATTTGTTGTGTCAGGCAAATTCAGAGCTAACGCAGTCGTCGCAGAAGGTGCGAAGAAGTCGAGCGGCAACATTTCAGGCGCGGAAGCGAATATATTTGTCATGTCCGCCGCGGGACGTGCCACATCAAAAGCAAAGGGCATTGGCGATAAAGGCGTAGTGTACGGAGTTAAATGATCAAAACTTATTTCCGGCAAATGAAGGTTCGTTGTATCAGGCAAATTCAAAGCTAGCGCCGCCGGTACAAAAGGTTCGGAAAAATCGAACGGCGACATTTTAGGCGCGGGTGCGAATATATTTGTCATATCCGCCGTGGGACGTGCTGAACCGAAAGTAAAAGTTATTGGCGATACAGGCACCGGTCGTAGCGTCAAATCATTGAGATTCACTTCGGCCAAAACCATGGTTGGCGGCTGCGGTGTTGCCGCCAAGTTTTGATTACCAGTTGCAGCAGGCGCCGGTGAGGCCACATTTGCAGGAAGCGAATCGTCGCGAAGTTGCACCTCTGTTTCAGGCGTGGAATCTTTTGCCGGCAATGTCATTGCGGTTTTGGATCCGGCCCCCGATTTTTCTTGATGCGTTTTGTGTAATAAAAATAATCCGGCAACAATTCCCGCGGCCGCTGCAACGGGCGTAACCCACCGGGGTAGTCTAAAACGCACCGGAGACAAAATTGAATCAGCCGAAGCCGGTTTTAAAGCGTGTGTTTCAGCTGGATGCGAAGCATTCGTGCCGGCATTCGCAGGCTTTTCTTCTGCGGCATGACTCGTTGCGGCTACATCAGGCAAAACTACCGGAATGGGTACTGCAATTGCAGGTACAGCAGAGGCTTTTTCTTTCGCGCCAGAAGGCACGACCGGTATCGGCGGTGAATCATCTGTATTTTTTGCATCAGCGGATTTTCCCGGCGGCGGAGAAGTCTCTGAATGACCGGCCGCTGCGGCAGTCTGCCTTTCCGGCGGACCCAAAGAAGCTGCTGATGGCGGGGACACAATATTTGTCGTCGAAGCTCCCGGTGTAGGAGTCGGAATTGGATTTTTCACATCGGCACCTGTTTTAGCCTTTTTGACGGGCAGAACCGCAGAAGCAGGCGGTGCAGTATTTAGTTTTGCCGGCAACGCACTGGTTTTCTTAGTTGCAGGCGCTGTTCGAGCGGGCCCCGGTGCTGCTATTCCCGTCTTTGGCGGCACCGCTGTTGGCGCGGGCTGTAACGGTTTAGGCGCGGATTTTCTAAACCAAGAAAAGCGCCAGCCTACCCCCGGCGCGGCGGATGGAGCCGCAACGGACGAAGGAACGGCAGAAACAGTTTTTGGACGCAAGCGCAATAAAAGCCATCCGCTGAAAGCAAGCATCAGAACTGCCAATGCTCCCATTATCCCCCAAAGCGTGCCGCTGATTAAAAATGGAGCTAGTGGAGCTATCGTCACGGCAACCGGCACGACAGGTATCCCGCGGCCGGTATTAGTTTGTCCGCCGGAATTGACTGCGGCCGATGAATCGGTTTGTGCGGATGGCGAAGCAGATTGGGTTTCCAAGGCAGCAGCCGGCGCGGCGGACGGAGCCGCAACCGTGGAAGATGGCATTGATAGAGCAACTGCGGGTTTTGCCAGTTCAGCATCCACGTTAGTTGGCCCATGCAAATCAACTCCTGTGCCGGAAGCAAAAGGCGCCGTCGATGCCGGCTGTGCCGGGGGCAAAGCTTGAAGCATCAATTGTTCTTCTCCACCCATTTCCGGCAAAGCTGTCGTTTCGGGCAAAGGCGCGGACGCTACGCTCGGCTTTAAAGGTTCGGAAAGATTTGTCGGCGGCATATCAAGCACCGGCGGATGAGTTGCGATATTAACTTCCGGGTTTTCAGGTGCGATATTTATTTTTTCATGAGCCGCCGGATCCGTTACTGTAGTAGAAGATGTCCACAATGCTAGTGGCTTGGAAAAACTGATTTGCTTCAGGCTGGCCAAATATATTTCCGTTTCAATAATTGCCCCCTGAGCCGCTTCTCCGGATTGCGCGAGGTTCTCTAAGGCCCGCTGATTTCTTTCCAGCATGTCCTGCAACGCTTTTTTGCGAACTTCTTCAGCTTTGCCCAGCGCAATTTTTAATTCTTTAAATTCCCCTAAAAGTTTTTCAAACTTCTCATTCGGCGAATTGCTACTCTGGTTTGACTCGGGACTGAAAGTAGCCGGCAAATACCTGGGCTGTCGATCGTGAAAATCGCGCGCGCGCTGTAAATTGAGATAAGCAAATTGCAATTGCTGTAAAGCCCTTGGCCGGTCTCCGGGTTTCATTTCGATGATTGTTTTGAACATTTCGATTTGTATATTCCAAGCATCACGCTGTTTCTTTAGCGCTGCCAGTTGGGTTTCTGAAACATTAACATTCTGCGTGAGGTCTTCTTGACGCCTCTCTAAAAGGCCAAACTTGCTCTTCAGCTGTGCTTTCCATTCGTTAGTTTTGATTTTGTCCGGCATTTTTTCCAGCCGAGCCAGCTCGGCTTGCACTTGTTCCGTGAGTTTTTCAATTTGGCCTATCGTTTTTTTACCTTTTGATATTTGTGTATCCAATTCAACGAAATTGGCTTGCAAGTCTTTAACAGCAGCTGAAATTTTTGGAATTTGACCGTTAATCATTTCCACAAGTTTTTTGTCTTCATCGCTTTCCTCTGTGGATTGAGTAACTTTAGCGAGAGTGGGAACCCGCGCCGGTAAAATAAAACTCCAAACAGCCAGGCCGGCGGCCAGTGTCAGCCCGGCGGCGATGCTTGCGGGCAAAATCCATTTTCGGCCGCGGCCTTTTTGCGCTGCGGCAGCAGGAACGGGACTTACCGCAGCTTTGCCGCCATCTTCCTGTTCAGCATCCAAACCTGCAGTCTCGGGCGATTCTTCTGTTTGCGCGGCTGCTGCGTGCATGTCCGGATAGACAATCACTCTGTCTGTTCCACCGGTTTGAGCGGATTCATCCTCTCCCGCCGGCGAATTCGGTGCAGCACTAAAATTCCCCCGCACAAGATTAGAAGGCATTCCTTTGCGGACCAAGGCACCCAAGAAATCGGCAGATTGAGCAAATTGATATTCATTATCTCTCGTCGGCGATGTAAACAAATCTTGTTCCAAATCATTAGGCGATAAAACAAAAGGCTTTTTTGAATCGGCAGGTTTTTCGGTTGAAGATCCTTTCTCCTCCATAACGACGGCGGTTCCGGCAATGACTCCGCCGGTGGCGGCCGCAGCTAATCTTGTTCCCAAATCATAGAAGCCGACGGGAACAAAATAAAAATTATGCGCCGATAGTTTCAATGAAGGAACCGCAATGGGTCCGGCCAAAATAAATTCCGGGTTGGAAACCGAAGGCGGCACAACCGTCGCAATTTCTGCAGCTGTTGCGCCGGCCTGGGGTAATTGGACATCAAGATCAGATGTAACTGCAACCGGCTGAACGGCATCGGAGACGGAATTTTCTGTAAAAAATTCGACTGTCTGTTCGCTCGCGGGTGTCGCGTCGGTTGTAACGCGCACGGACCGTGGAAGCAATGCGGCGATTGAACCTGTGAGAATAAATTTAGGCCGCTTGGTTTTGACAGGTGCAACGGCATCTTCGCTTTGAACGTCTAATTCGGCCGGATCAGCCGCTAGCGCGCGCGCTTCCCGCTGTCTATTCTCAAGCAGCAAACGTTCGCCAGAATCAGGCAGCAATTGCTCAATAAGTCTTTCCAAAAGTTTGGGTAAAAGTGTATCCCTGGCAAAGGCGGCGGCAGGAATTTGGGTTGCTGCCTGAGCGCGCACTGCGGGCGAAACGCTTAGGTCATTAAGCATTAATCTTCTTGTCGCAATAAGCCTCTGGGCTTTTATTTCTGCAAAAATACCGACCTCGTTGGATTCATCGTCTGCCGGCTGAGCTGTAAATAAATCGCTTTCCAAAATAATTGCCGTGGGAGCTACAGGACCGGCTGTAATAATCGGCACCGCTGAGTCTACCCCCGGCATTTCCGTCACTGCTACGCGTGCGCCGGCAGTTTGCATTTTAGGTGCGGTGGATTTACCTTTCCGCAATTGCGCTTTTTTAGGCCTTTTTCCCGTTGCAGCAGAGACTACCGGCGGAAGCAGCGCTGCAATTGAACCTGTAAGGATAATTTTAGGCCGCGCCGTTTTGGCGGGTTCGGCTTCTTCCGAAACAGCTATTCTGACCGGCTGTAATTTGATTTCCTCTGCCGCTGTGTCCTTTAATTGCTCATCCATTGAACCAGGCTGTTCAACTACCGTGCTTGCAACGTTTTCGTCCGTTGCGACTTGGCGTTCGCGGTCAGTAAGCATCAACGGTGTTCCGAAACGTTTCGACACCGCCGCATCGGCCCGGTTTAATTCCATCATAATAACGGGCCATAAATGAGCGGATACGGCCGGTACCAACGCCAGCGCCGTGCTGATAGCTTTCTGCGCCGTAACGGCGTCTTGCGCTTTCGCGGCTGCCGCAAGCTCTCGATGTATTGTTTGCTCGATTATTTGACGCTCAGTGTCTACCAGCCCCACAACCGGTTGGCGCAATACTTTTTTGGCAGCGCGCCAATCTTTATGCGTTAATTTAACATGATCTTTTTTTTCGGCATTCGTGATTGTCCTAGAATGATTGTCCCGCCAATGGGTACGTGGGCTTACTGCCGTTTCACCGGTTATGTCCTGTTCCGAAGCCGTGTCCGTAACTAAAGCTGCGCTTAAACCGGTAGCGGCGGCAGATGAAATTCCTCCGACACCGGTTTGTGCCTGTCTGCTGATATGTTCAAACGGTTGTTCGGGCATTTCGCCAGGCACGATTCTGGTCCGCGGTTTTGATTTTTTCTGCCAAGCCAAACGACTCGGCTTCATGTTGTTAAAAATGTCCGCTTCGGAAAAACCGGTTGTTTCCGTTTCTGCTTCAATCGATTCCGGTTTTGGCTGTCGCATCTGCCATTTTTCCACTTCTTCCCAATTTTGATTAAACCGTTCGGCTTGAACGGTGATAACTGTCTCAGCTATCCTCCCGATAGGACCCGCTGTAAGTAAAAGAGGCGCTGGCCGTTCGGTTAAAAACATCGGATCAGATGGCGAAGCGGCTGGTTTACCTGACAAAAATTGGATGGCTTGCGGCCAAAAACTTTCAGGGGCGTTTGATTGACTCGGCTCTTTTCTGCCGGCTCTCAAAAACGCGTCAATTTGTTGCGCCAAGATATCTCCTGAATTATCCGCGGTGCGGTTTTGTAGCGGATTATTTTGCGGGACATGACCATGTGTAAACGTTGAAGAACCTTGGAAACCGGTATTAAGCGCAAATCCCAATGCTGCCGATGCCTCATTTGACGCACCCGGCATTAAAAGTAAAGGCGCGGAATTATTGCCAGAAAGAATAAGCGGTAGAACCTGTTGCTCAAAAATTTGCATCCAAGCATCGGAAGTATTTTCTACCGCGCCCGTTATTCCACCCGCTCCTGCCGTCAATAAAAGCGGCGCGTTCTTCTTCGCTACGGGGTTCGACTGTGGTTCCCCTATCGCAGGTGCAGTCTTTGACGCTTTAACGGGCAATTGAGGAAAAATATTCGCGGCCTCCGCAATCGTTCCGGCTTTAGTTAAGCCTGAATCTGCTGGCGGTTGAATCGCTGCCGTGCCAGAGACAACACGCTTCGCCGTTTGCGGCTTTGCGCGCCTCAATCTTAATAAGGATGCGGCTCCAACAATAATAAGTAGCACGCCAAGTTTCCAAAAAATATTGATCCAAAATCTTCCGATGCTAAACGAATTTTCCTCACCGGTTTTGCCGGCAACTGCACTGCCGGTTTGTCGATCGGCGGCATTGGACGCAACAGTATTGCTTGCAGCAAAACCTGCAGGCTCAGCGGCCGGTGATTGCGCTGGTTGCGGTGCTGTCTGTGTGAATCGAATGCCCATACGGGGATTGTTCTCGTTTGTAGCATTTGCTTCCGGATTTTGAGTTTCTGACGTTGCCGTCAAAACCGCGGACGGTGCTTTGATATCTTTACTTCTGTGCTGAAGCGAAGGGATCAGCCATACAGCGGCAACAACAGCTACCGCTGCGGCAATTCCGCTCAACACGCGCCAATCTGGGTGCCGTAAAGTTGGTGAACTTTTCGCTACCGGCGCTGATGCCCGCGCAGGCGAGGAAGCCACCGGCAGAGCATCATCGCCGATGACTCCAGCCAGTGTTGCCGGCGAAGCTATGAATTCATCTTTATTTCCGGCTGCGGCGGCAGGCACGAATGGGGTTACTAGTTCAGCCGGCTGCGGAATTGTTTGATTTATATCTTCGGCAATTGAGACTGGTCGCTTTTTCAAAATAACTGGGAATTGCGCTTCTCTTTTTGGCATAAACAGCGCCAAAAACTTAAGCCATCGGTTTACCGCTCTCAAACGGTTTTCGATTTTTTCCCGCAGTGCATCCCTTCTTTGCGCGAAATTGGACGCTAATTGCCGGTCTCCGAAAGCAGCCTCCGAAGCGTTTAACAATTCGGTCAACCATGTCCGGCCATTCTCAAGTTGCACCACGATTTGCCGCATTTGATGAACACGCCAAAAACTGCTCCAGCCCGAAATAGCGGCAGCAAAGCCGCGAAAGAGTCCTTCATATTGGTCTAAATCCCGATTGTCGGCGAGACGCTGCGCGTCTTGCTGCATAATTACCAACAGCTGTGTCCCGGTTTGAATGTAATGGGGCAGCACCTGCGCGGCGGTCGGGCTACGCACTTGTGCGTTGATTGCGTCGGCTTCCAATTTAAATGTCTCAAAACGTAACCACGCGGCAGCGCTTAGTACGGCAGTAGTTCGATCTCCCGTCCGCAAAAGATTGTTCGCGGTCAAAGTAATCCGTTGGATCAATTTCCATAAAGTCAAAGCCGACTGACCGCCCTCAAGCAACGCATCCAGCTGGTTTTGAAGATTTTGAATCGCGATGATTTGCGGCAAATTGGGACGATCAAGCTCATGCCCCGCCCGCTCGGCGTTTGCCAAATGACCGGCCAGCACCTTCATCTTTATTTCACGTAAAACGGCGAGCACAACGTCTGCCTTTCCACGGCTAAAAGAACCGCCAAGATGTTCAAGCGCATTGGCCGCGGCATTGAAAATGGTTTGGGCCGCTTGCTGCGCATCTTCGGCTGAAGCGGCGCTTTGCGCGCGCAATCGTTCAATTTGCGCGCGTTCGTTTGCGAAAAGAGCGGCTAAATCCTCTCGTGCCTTTCTGATCCGGCCGTCATACGTGCGCGTAGTATCGTCATCGAGCCGCCGTAAACGTCTGGCGGCATTGCTTTCAAGCAATTCGATATCTGCTGCCCGTTTTTCGCCTTCCGCAACCCGGCCGCCCGCGGCGGCGCTTCCTTGAGAAAAATAAACCGCGACTGACTGGCCCTCGACCTCCTGCTTAATTTCACCCGCAATCTGCTCGGCCGCAGCCATGTCTTGAGATGATTGCAAATGAATGCTCCAGATTTCTTTCGCAATCCTCCCTTCTGCATTAGCGATGGCAGAATTCGCATTGATTGCATTTTGAGCTGCTTGGCCGTTCGCTGCGAGCACGCGCTCTGAATTAAAAATGCCTGCTAAATCCACGATTCTTTGCTGCTGGTCGAGGATGATGGCAAGTTGTTCGCGCGCTTGTTTGACCGCATTTTGCGCCTGCGCCAAAGGCCCTTGTTGATCGATAATATCCTGCACCGTTATCAGCGTTTGATTCAACCTGCGCAGCGCCGCAGCAGATTCGACGCCCGCAGCGGCTGCCTGCTGTTCAACTGTGGCTTCAAAACTTTCGATCAAATTGAAAGCTATGCGGGATTGTGCCGCAACCCTGGTTCGATAAGCCGCAACTCGATTGTGTTGATCAATTATTAACTGTTCGGGCAGCCGGTTTTTTTCGCGTTCGCTGTCAGTGACGTAACCATCGAATGCTTCGGAGGCTATTTGAATTCGGCGGACATGTTCATGTGCAGCGGCACTGCCTTCGCTGAAGAAAATGCGGCGTACATGCGCAAATTGATCGCTTTTATCACCGAAACTTGGGATTGATAGCGCATAAAGCCTTGAAGCATCTTGGTCGGCCAGAAAAGCAATGACACGGCTGGCGTTTTTCGTATTTTCAAGCGCCTGTCTCGCATCCGTCAGCGCTTGACGCACCGCTGCTTGATGTTGTTTGATTTTTTGTAAATCGAACCATACGAATATTTCGCCGTATGCATATTGCAATTGCTCCCATGCCATTTGCGCCGTCCCAAGCAGCCTGTTAAAATTTTCGGCGGATTTTTCCGCAGCTGCGATATCGCTTTCCGCAACTGCCGCTCCTTTTGTCTCATCCAAATAATGCGAAATCACCCGTTTCAAATCGCTTTGAATCCGTTTCGCCAAATATTCCGCGGCTTGCTCGGTTCTTGCGGAAACTTGGACACTTTGATTTTCCATCACAGCGATCATGCGCCGCGCCTCGCGGATTTGCTGCCGGATAGCGAGACGGTCATTTGCGATTTTGCGGCGGTTATCCAGCACGGTTTGTTCCGGCAGCCGGCGCGCCGCAGTCACAGCCGTCACGCCCAAAGGAATAAAACCATGCGCTTTTATTTCCAGTTCCCGAACCGTATTCCGCGCGGCGGCGGCACCTTGCTTAAGGTAAATGTCACGGATATGAATTAACGGCTGAGTCGGATCACCCAAAGCGGCTTCAATTTCGTCATGCAGCTTACCCGAAGATGAAGCCGCTTGAACAGATTCTGCACGGCTTTGTTGTTTGAGTCTTTCCACCTCGCGGGCGGCCTGCTGTAATAGCACGCTTGCCACCTGCCAGTTTTCTTGAATGGCGGCCTCGTGGCCCTGGCGTTTAACTTTCGGGAAACGGTTTTCTTCTTCGGCGGCGACGGTGAAATCCGCCCTGAACCCCGTACTGCCGCGCGGTAATTCATTCGCCCTATTCGGCCCCGCCAATGCTTGCGCTTTTTCAAGCAATTCGCGCGCTTGAGAGCTGCCGGACTCGAGATAAATACGCTTTAAAAAGCCAAATTGTTGACCGCCTTCGGCAAATATCCTTTCAATGACCTGCTGTCTGACAGAAGCCTGAAGAGCGGCTGTCAAGGCGGCAAACCGGCTTTTTTCTTCTAACTCAAGCAGATGCTTCGCCGCCGCTTGCAATAAATATCGAATTGCGCGCCGGTTTTTTTCGGCTTGCATCAAGCTTTGAAGCGTTGTGGTTTTTTCGGGAAGTCTTGAGGCTTCGACGCGAATCCTTGTCAAATGGACTGACATTCTTTCCGCAGCCACACGCGCGCGCGTAATGAGCTCCCAAGCGTTCAAACTTCCGCCCGGCTTTAAAAAAGCTCTGTCAATTTCCGCAAACAAATCACCTGCCCGGCCTAATTGTGCCGTAATTTGCAAGCGCAAGTTTTTCGTTTTCGTCGCGGCTTCTTGAGCGGCCTGGCGGCTGTCTGCTTCGCTTTTTGAAATTTGATTTCCGGCGTCTTCGATGGCTTGGTTGGCCGAATTTATAATTTGTTCGAATTCGCGCGCAACTTCCGGCTGTAAATCGGCATCTGGAGCTAAAGCTTCCCGGGCACGCTGCGCGCGGGTTTTGATTTGATCCGTAAGAATGTCGCGTGCTTCCTGAACCAAAGAATGGGCGCCCGCGCTACCGCCTTGCTGCAAATATTCATCTCTAATTTTTTCCTGTTCCGTCAGTGCAAGAACCGTCTGTTTGTATCGCCGCGCCTCATCCAAAAGATCAGAAGCGGTTTGGCGGCGCGCGGCACGGTCCAGCAAAGGCGACACAAAGGCTGCAAACCTTGCCGGCGCCGCATCGATGAGTTTGAATGGGGCGGCTAGCGCCGGAATTTCCAGAATTCCCCACCGCCGGGCATCTTGAAGGGCTTCGGCGATATGATGTTCTTGTAATGCTTTCCGATAATCGCGTTTGAAATTTTGTTCGCGTTGGCGCATTTGGTCCGCCACCAACTTAAAACCGCCCTGCTTAAAAAACCCGTCGATTCGCTTCGGATTTAGCGTGCGCAACTGCCGGAAAAGTATCTCGGTCCGGACAGCGGCCTGCGTTATGCTTGAAATGACATCGATGGCCGCTTCAACCTCCCGCCCGGCGGCGACAAGGCGATCTTTTGCCGCTGCTGTTTTCTTTTGCTCTCTCTGCAGCGCTTCATCAACCAGGTTTTCTTTTTTAAACATTTCGGCTTCGATTTTTTGTTGCAGGTTATCCAATCGATGTTGTAATTGTTCGAATTGACTTTCCTGTTCCTGCACCATGCGGCGCACAACAGCAAAAGCTTTTTCACCTTGCCGGTTGAAAAGTGCGGCGACAGCCAAAGGTGACGGCATACTTTCAGAAAGTACCGCGGCCTGCTCCGAAACGGTTTTGGCTTGAGTTAAAAGTTCCACGGCCCGGCGCGCCCGCTGGATTTGCCGGTCTGCTGGATCAGCGGCTTGCCGCACTTCATCTAAAATACCGGCAAGCGCGGTTTCATCTGTCATTTCTAATTTGATCAGCCGGCCATTCAAGCGGTGGGCTGCCAGCGCCAACCCGCGTAAACGGACTAACGCATCTTTTGATTGCGCGAACATTCCCCTTAAAGAGCCGGGTGCCGAATCTAAAACCGCGACAATTGCCGCAACTCCATGAACCTGCCTTCTGTTATCCAACATATTTTTATAAAGCAGCGCCGCGTGTTTGCGTACATCCTGCCACTCTTTTTCTTTTTCCGCCCGGGCTCTAAGGAAGGCCTGCCGCGCGGCAATGCCGGTTTGAACCGCTTTTATAGCGCCGGCAACCGCCGGATGATTGATCATTCCCCGCTCGGCCAATTCGCTTCCGATGGATTCAAGGCCGCCACGTAATTTTTCAAGACTTTTGATTTCCGGAACAGAAGCAACACCGGCCGGCAAGTGAGTTATCATGACAGCCCGTACATGCAATCGGGTTGCAGTTTTCAAAAGATCCAGAACGATTTGACCCTGTGCTCTCCTTTGCTGCGCATCGTTATGGAGGCGATCCACATTGCAAAGGACATCACTTGGCACATATGTAATATTTTGATAGCCGGCGATTAAGTTTTGATCCGCAACTCGCGCTTGAGGTTCCAGCAGCGCCAAAAAGGCTATTGCGGCATCCGCTTCTTCCAGGCGCGCCAATACGGCCGCTGGATTTTTATGATATAAATCTGCCAAGGCCGCGGGCTCCGGAATACGCGCCAAAAGCAGCTCCGCTTCCTGATTGATGACTTGCACTCGCGCGGATGCCAAGATGCGTTCCGCAGTTTCATTGTCTTTTTTGATTTGCCGCAGGGCCGCTAATACCCTTTCATTTTTAGGAACGCCGAGTTGATCAAATCCGGCAGCGGCTTGGCGGGCTTTTTCTAATTTTATTCGCAGCGCTGTTTCCGCTTTCTGCAAAAGCGCATGCGCCGCTTGCGAACCGTCCTTCTTGCCTATTTCAGCCGCCTGTCCGTTTGCAATCGCCGTCCATTGGCTCCGCAGCGTCTGAACCTCAAGCGCGGCGCTCATTACGCTGCTTTGTAAACTTCCGGCCATTTCGATTTTTTCCCGCAGCGTCCTTTCACCGTCCGTGACGGCATCAATTATTTCCCGTGCATCATGAACACGGCCGTTCATTGCACGGACTTGGCCATCCATCCATTCGCTGTGCGGGCTTTCTTCTTCTATCCATTTTTCAAAGGCTTGTCTTAACTTAATAGTAAAGGCCGCCAGCTTCTGGCCCAAATCATAGGCCGGTCCCACACTTTCGGGTATAGCCTCGTCCCATGCCGCGGTTCTGTCGGCAAATTTCCGCAACTTTTCGGCTAGTTCTTTCGCTTCGGCGTACAAAGAAAAATCAAGTTCAGAAGTTTGCGCTAAGAGGGCCGCCAAATAGCTTTGATGATCCGCCAGCGCCTTGAGACTTTGCTTGTGCTTAAGTGCCTTTAGAAGCTTTGAAATCTCGCGTTTGGATTGGGTTAAAGGCTGTGCCGCATGAGACAGCCGCAAAAGTTTATTAAACAACCGGCGCATTTTTGTTTCTTTTTTTTCATCCCCCGGCAGCATTCGATTGAGCCGGGCGAGTGCTCCAGCCATTGCCGGTTCTCTTTCTTCTCCGGAAAAAAGCGGCCGGCCGATGGCTGTGAGCTCGCCTGCATCCTTTTCAGCCCATTCAAGCCCTGCGCGTAACAGTTTTTGTCTGGTGTCCATAACTCTTTGATGTCGTTCGACCTCTATGCTCAGCTCGGTTTGCTGCCCTCCCATGTGTCTCAACGCCGCGTCCGCCGCTTTCCATTCATGCGCGGCTGAGTCCACATCTCCGTCATCCAAAAAGGCTGCGGCCAAATTCCGGCGCACGCTGACAAGGCGAAGCGAAAATTCGGCTTGCCTCAGTTTTCCTTCTATTTTTTCCCGTGTGTTCTGCGCAACTATTCTTCGATGATTCAGTAAACCCCGGCGCTTCTGAAGCGCTTCAAAAGTCATTTGCGCTCGGTTGAGATAATCCTCGATTGCGCGGTCGCGTTCACCATACTGCCGCTGCCAGTAAGATTTTCCTGCATAAGACCCTGAGTCCTCATCCTCTGACTGTCTGGGGGGACTTTCTTCCGTGCCATCCTTTTGCGCCCAACCATCAACAAACCGCCAAGAAGGTTCGCTCGTGTAAGGTCTCCGCGCCCAGTCTTCAGCATAAGACCGCCGTAAAGCGAGGGTATCTTGGTACTTTATGCCGGCGGAATCTTGAGACATATTCGCGCCTTGCTCCAAATCTCTCGCTAATTTTTGCTGCCGGCGGATGCGCTCCAACTCGTTAGATAGTTCTTTTAGCCGGTTAGCCTCATGCTCGCGGGCAAGCTGTAAAAGTTGCTTATCTGGTATCGCGCCAATGATGGGTGGAGCAGCCAGAGCCTCAATGCGTGTGCGTTCCGAGAGATACTTCTGCCTGCGTCTTGCTGCCTTGCCAGGGTTGCTGCGCTGGGAACGCCGGTCATTTATTTCCGCCGCAAGCCGCAGCACGCCATTGGTATCCGGCGCGGAATTTTGGGCCTCATACGCGCGAAGTTGGGATGCTATATTCTTCATTTTTACAATTTCTTCGATTGTGGCCAGCAGGGCTTTCTTTGCGGAAATTGCTCTGCTCGGCAGGGCATCTAACCTGTTTTGATATTCGATTCTGGCGCGCTCCAGCTTTAGAACGAGCCTTGCTGCATCGGAACTTTCCAACAGATAAGCGCGCTGATTGTTCCGGTAAACCTGTTGCACGCGCTGAGAGACAGTTTGAGTGGATGCTCGAGCGGAATTTTGGGCCGCTTCTACGCGAAGACCTTGTAAAGCTTCATTCAGTTTTTCCAAATTCTTTTTGATTTGAGCAAATAGGGTTTCCTTTGTGACTGAAGCTTCTTCGCGACCGTCCAATTTCCGAGCCGCTTCCATATCTTGATCAATAGCGCGCTGCAGTATTCGAATCAAATAATAGTTTCCTCCTCCATCGCTTTTTGGGGTCTCGACAGGGGGCGACTTGGGCGGCACGGACGTATCCTCCGGCGGGCTTTTGACAGGTATTCTGGATAAGGCCGCTTCGATTTTTTCCAACCACGGGCTCTTTTCTTGGCGGCGAGGGATAAATTCCTGGAGTGTAGTGGGAACTCCGAACTTTGCTTTTTCTCTCGCATATAACTCTTCATATTTTTTGTTTGACGCGGCATATGCTTGAGAAAAATCAACGCCGGTTCTTGCGCGCGCCTTTTCATATAAAGGGGAAAACTCGGCGATGGCACCGGTTAAGCCGCCATGTTGAAGACCGCGTTCTTCCAAAAGTTCCGCAATGGTCTTTAGATCCAGAAAAGCCGGAACAATTTTACCGATAAAGAATTCTTTATCGGATTTTTGCAGCCATTTAAACCATGTGCCGAATTTTTTTAGTTTTGAAAAAAGTTGCCGCGCTTCTTCTAAGGCTACTTTCAAATCATGAGTAACCGAGACCGGCAGTTGTCCCGCGAGTCTTTGCGGCAGCGGCAAAGATCGCCCTATAAGAGATTCGTAGCCGTAATATTTTTTGCGCGCCTCTTGGAATAAACTATCAAATGCTGCTATCGTTGCACCCCAGCCGTCATTTTGGGCGCGGCGATTTTTTAAAATATCCAAAATAAAATCTTGGTGCCGGAGAACCGGAAGAATTTCATCAAACAAAACCGTTTGCGCGTCTTCACGCCGTCTTTCGTAACCCCGCGTGCCGCGGTTTCCCAACGAGTCGATCCTCGTTTTGAATCTTGAAAAAAGCTTTTCTCCTTTTCTCAGCGTTTGTTCCATCTTTCTGGCAACTTCTTCCGTGGGCGCCTCTTTCCACCAGCGGATCCATTCTTCGTCGGCAACCTGGCTCAGACTTGGAGTTTCCCGTAGACACGCACCATACCATTTTATAAATTCGACGAAAGGTCGCGCCAACCGGCTGAAAAATATTCCGGCTGATATGAAGATTCCGTTGTTTAAAAAACGCATTTCAGACCGAGCGACAAAAGCAATCGGGCCGCCGGGGGCAAAGTCATAAAACGATTCCGGCAGTGCGGGCGCAGTCCGGTGTCGGGTCTCTTTTTCTGTCAAATCCGGCTCATGCACGCCGGCCCTTGTTTGCAGAATTGTATTTTCCGGCTTAAAGCGGTTTACAGCCGCAGCGCGGGCCTGATCAAAAACCGGAGACCACGGAAAATTTTTATAATCGGCAAGCCAGGGGCGCATCACCGCGGAATGACCGGCGGAATCAAAACTGGTTTCCAGAAACGTTTTAAAATATTCATCACGGTGCGCTAACCCTTCAATCACCGGGCTGATTAAAGCGTAATTCGCGTTGTGCGCGCGCAAAAAATCTCCCAAACCTTTCGAATGGAACCCGCCGGTCAGAATAACCGCTTTGGTTTCGCCAGTTTGCCGCATGCGTTCAAGAATATGTCCTGCCATTTGGCCGTCACGGTTTTTGGCGCCCGCATAAAATTCCATGATTTGCGTAAACATTGCATCCATGGCAGCAAGTGATTCGCCCCTGTTCGTTTTTTCAAAAGAGCTCAGCCGTTGATGCAAGTGCGACGGTAATAACCGTTCTCTGGCTTCCGCGGACGAAAAATTCTCGTAATCTTCCGTACTCAATTCCAAATCAAAAATTTTACGGATCGCACGGTAATCCGCGGCTAAATCCAGAAACTCTTTTTCCACCGGATTTTCCGTCAAAGCCTCGGCAGTCTGCGCCGCTAATTTTTCAATCTCAGCCGCAAGCAAGGCGCCTTTTAATTCGCTTTGCATGATCAAATGTCCGATAAAACGGTTCAGGTTCGGGTAAGCAGCATAATTAAAATTTGCAGGTAAATAGGAAACCATGCTTTCAATCAGCATGCCGGTTTCGGGGTCGGAGAGATTGTTGCGCGAAAGCGGCAAAGATAATAGCGCTTCAATTTTTTGATAGATAAGGCCCGGGCAAAACCGGCGGATAGATTTTAAAAAGCGGCGCCGCTCAGCCGGCAGTGATTTAAAATCCAGCGCCGTCTCGAATTCCTGGAGCTTGGAAAGCCTTAAAAACATCGGCCAATCGAGCTGATAAAGCGGATCGGTTAAGTCAATTTTCAGAGTTTTGCGGGCTTCGCCTTTCAAGGCCTCTACCCATTCCGCAAGCGGCAGTTCTTTTTCATCATAACTCTGCCGGCGCCTGAGAAAAGACCGCAAATTTTTATTAAGTAAAACCGACGCGAGCTGCTGCATGCGCGACTGCAGCGCATCGATAAAATCTGCCGTTTCATTACGGCGCCCTAAAATTGTTTGAAATTGCCGTGCGTTTTTTAAATAGCTTCCGAATGTTTCGATACCGTAGGCCGCGGTTTCTTTATCGGACACGAGAAAACTTTCGGTGCCCTTGGCCCAGGCCTCGCGCGCCAATGCGTCCAAGACTTTATTTGTCGCAGCGGGATCAGCGGGGAAAAAATTCAAAATCTCCGGATGAAGCTGCGCGGCGCTGCCTTCAACCAGAACAAGCTTCACGCCGTACTGTTTTTTTAGATAATGCAGTAAGGCTTCGATTTTCTTCTGCGACTCATAATCCCCGTGCGCTTCCTGGATGTGGATGAAAACGGGACCGGTTCCGGAAGTAATGGTTTCGATTCTTCCGAGCTCGGGAGGAATTTCGATTTGAAACGCCGCGGCAGCTTTTAAAGCGCGCGGCGTTTCCGGCATTTGCGCCAGAGCGGGCTGCTCGAAGAAAATCTGCGTCAAGCACACGGCGGCTACCGTAAATGCAGAAATTCCTTTATAAAATGGTGTTTTTGTATTCATAATTTCAAAATTTGTAAATGATAATGAAAAGTAACATAGGGTCGGCTATTTTTCCACATAACCCAAAAAATAACTACGAGGACAAACTAAAGCGGACTGTCAAAAAGATGAAATTACTAGCATTATGATTGAGCCTAGATTAAAAAAATCAAATGCAAAACGAGCTAACAGGGGGGCTGAGAGGGACGAAAAGGACAACAGCCGCGGCATGTCTACTACCGCGCCTTTTATGAATGGATTCGTTTTTTTCTTGTTGTTGCGTTTTCTATGCGCGAAGTTTCGCTAAAAATATTTTTGTCGGCAATGTTTCGTTCAAGATTTCGGCGGCAATAAATTCGAAAAGAAAGTGCGGTTATGCGCCACAAGTCGATAGCACCATTCCGCTGCGGGCGCAAAAAGAGGGACATGCTCATAGCTCCAGAATAAACCTTCGTCTTTTCCGCCGATTTGAAGCGCTTTTAACACCGCTTTGGCGCCGGATAAAACTGTTCCATCCGGCATGATCAATTGAACCGCTTCGCGGCATTGCGCTTCGCTTAACTGCGGATAATTCATCAGTTCTTTCTGATAAGGCTCATACGCCACGCGCGGCGCGGTTGCCTTCCGCCACTTCTCAATCCATCTGCGGCAAAACCCGCAGTCGCCGTCAAAAAGCATGATTGGAATATCTTTGATCATCTAAAGCGCTCCAATTGATTCAACGCGACGGGCGGCAAATATTCTCCCACGAGCTTGCGCTTCCACCAAGCGCCCGTTTCTTTTCTTTCGGATGCATCCGTAAATTGATACCGGTAAAATAGCGCGCGCAGATGCTGCGGCGGATTATTTTGAAAAGGCGATGACTTCAATAACTTCAATGTCGGCGCGTCGGCTTCGAGTAGCCTCAGCATAAATCTTAAAAACCAAAGTTCGTGAGGATGTTCCAGGCGCCCGTCCGGTGTCATGCGCACCGAAAAAGGCAAAAACCACATCAGCCAATCCAGGCGTAAATGGTAGGGTGCAATTTGCGGCGGCCGGCGGTGAATATCACCCGGCTTGGCTTTAAACGCATATTCTTTCCATTGCGTGCCCGGCGTTAAAACCTGATCCGCTGTTCCCTCGATCACAATTTCATACCGCTCCTTGGTCACGCTTCCGAAGGCGCCATAACTGCCCACAAGATGCAGCGGATTGTAGTTGTAATTCATTAATTGGTTGCGGGAAAAAAAGTTAAGCGTGGGCTGAATGCTCAAAACCAAAGTCACCGCTGCCAACGTGTAAACCGTGCCTAAATAAAAAATCGAACGCCCCGGTTCCGCGTTTGGCGAAGGAAAAATGAGCGACCACACGGAATCACCGAGCGCCGTCAAACCTAAAACCACCGTCAGCCAATTGAGCCAGGAATAGTTGCCGCTTACGATTAAAATAAGCTGATGAAGAATAATCAGCGCGCCCGAAACCGCGGCGATTCGCTTCGGCGCGAACAGCCCGAACGGCACGATGATTTGCACACAATGACTGAAAAAAACGCTGAAGCGCTGAAACCAATTCGGAAACTGATGGAAAAACCAGCTGAGCGGATTCGGTAGCGGCTGGGTTTCATAATGATAATAGAGGCAGGTTAAATTCCGCCAGCATTCGTCGCTGCGTAATTTAATCAATCCCGCGCCGAGCTCAACTCTAAAAAGCATCCAGCGCAGAATTAAAACCGGAATTAAAGACGCGGCCATGCGCGGCGATGTTAAAAAAGCGGCGAAAAAACCGGCTTCCACGAGCATAGATTCCCAGCCGAAACTGAAAAAGGTCTGGCCCACATTCACAATCGAAAGATAAAACACCCAAAGCGAGAGCCAGGCCACAGTGGAAATCCACCACGGCATTTTTTCAAGAAGCCCGAGGATTAAAACGAATGAGACTAAAATTCCAAGCCAGGCAAGCACCGTAAAAAAACGGTCGGAATATCCCAGATAAAAAAGGCTGGGCGCGCTTTTGAAAGGAACCTGGCGGATAAATTCGGCGGCGGGCAAAAGCCCTTTTTCTCCGAGCAGCGCGGGAAATTGATTCAGGACGGAAATGAAAGCGGTCAGGTAAATCGCGGCCAATGCGCGCTGGAAAATAATGCGCCCGGTCCAAAATACATCGAAATAAGAATCCATTTCGGGTACCTTATTTTTACTCTGGGCTTAGCCCCTGCCTGTCCCCGCAGGCAGGCAACCGCATCAAGAAACTGAACTGTCAATCAGCGATTGAGGCGTGCGCTTCAAATCCCAGGCGAGCCCGAGGCGTGACCACGTATAAATCAACCATTTGCTGGGATCCCAATGATGTGCACGGATTCCGTTACGGTAATCATTAGGAAACTTGTGGTGAAAGCTGTGGTAGCCTTCGCCGTTTGTTAACACTCCGCCGAGCCAATGGTCGCTTGCGGAAGCATCTTTATCAAAATCTTTGTCCCCGATCATATGCGCGTAAGAG
>JAYSWD010000021.1:0-8117 GCA_043718225.1 Candidatus Omnitrophota bacterium | reverse complement strand
AGACTCTGCGCTTAAGTTGGTTTACCGCGGGCAATTTGATGACAGTCGCCCGGGAAACAATTTGCCCGTTACGGGAAAAGATTTGCGCGCGGCGATGGATGCGTTGATCGCGGGGCGGCCGGCGTTAGCGCAGCAAAAACCCAGTTTGGGCTGTAATATCAAATGGAAACCCGGCAATGAACCAAGTTATTTCGTATGAGACCTTTGAAAAAGTCCAACTGCTGCGTTACATGCTTCGCTTCCTTGTGCGGCGTAGGTTTCCACTACGCCTACGCGGGCGCTTGCATGCGCCTTGCATTTGGAGCTTTTTGAACGGTCTAAAGCAAATATTTTTTAAAAAGGAAATATGTTGAAAGAAGGGGATAAAGCGCCTGACTTTAAGGCGTTCGCGTCAAACGGTGAAACGGTGTCACTTAAAGATTTTAAAGGGCAGCGTGTGGTTTTGTATTTTTACCCCAAAGACGATACTCCCGGCTGTACCGTTGAAGCCTGCGGTTTCCGTGACAATCATAAAAAGATCGAGAAGGCCGGCGCCGTTATCTTGGGTGTGAGCCCTGATTCAATTAAATCACATGGAAAGTTTATCGATAAATTCAAATTGCCTTTTTTGCTGCTCGCGGACGAAGAAAAAGCAATCTGTAAAGCTTATGGTGTTTGGGTCAAGAAAAGCATGTATGGCCGCGAGTATATGGGTGTGCAGCGTGCGACATTTATTATTTCAAAGACGGGCAAAGTCGAAAAAATTTATCCGAAAGTGGATACAAAAATTCACGATGGGGAAGTTTTACAATATATGAAGGACACGGAAAAATGAGCACGTCTTCGCATCATTCCAAATTTCGCGACTTTCATTCGGTATATCAACCCATTGTCGATTTGGTAGACCATGACATTTTGGGTTATGAGGCTTTGACGCGCGTCGACGGAAAAGCGCCGCTCAACCTTTTACGGGAATCCTATCAAGAGGGCGAAGTGATGGAATTCGACTTTGCTTGCCTGAACTCCGCCGTGAAAATTCTGCCGCATCTTCCGGCGGGTAAATTACTTTTTCTGAATTTGGAGCCGATTACGCTGGTGCAAGCTTTTCATACGAAAAAAAAGGGCGATGCGTTTCTGAAAAAAATTGCGCCCTATTCTGAGCGGGTTGTTTTTGAACTGACGGAGGGGGTACGCCTCAAAGACGTGGAGCTAATCAAAAAAGGCGTGACCTTTATCCGCCGCCGCAAGTTTCAAGTCGCGCTTGATGATTTTACGGATATCGGCCCTAAGACTTTCGCCGTCGCGGCGCTCAAAGTCGATTATATGAAAATCGATATCGCGCTCATTGTGGGGATTGCAGATAATAAATTGCATCAGCAGATTGTGCGCGAACTCATCCGGCTTTCAAATATGTATGGATCGCACCTTGTCGCCGAAGGCATTGAGAACGAAGCGGATTTATTGCATGTCAGAAAAATGGGAATTCGGTATGGACAGGGTTATTATTTCGCGAAACCACATGCGCAGATTTTAGGCTCGATCGACAAACCTGTTATCCGCAGTTAATCCGGGCTTATATTACTTTTCGGATGAAGCGATTTTGGCGAATAAAGCCGCGTTTTTTTCAATCCACTCGAGCGCGGCTTCTTCTTCCGTAACTCGGTGATGAGTCTCTTTGCTGAGCTGCTTTTGATAAGCTTTAATCAAAACAATTTCTTCCGCCAGCTTTGCCTTAAACGCGCTGGTGCTGTCTCTGAACTCGACGCCTGTCCGGTAAAGGCGTTTTGTGGGACGGTTCGAGCAGTAAGCGGTTTGAGCTTCAATTTTAAAAATGCGTTCGCGTACGCCGATTGTGATTTCAAGATTGGCGCCTATTTCCAGCTGGCTCAGGGAATAAAAAGCTAGGCCGCCTTCGGATAAATCGTCTGAATAGGTAATCGCCCGGCAATGACGATGCGTATCTTTAATATGGATCGAAACGTGAATAGGGAATCGCTCGAATTTTCTTTTTTCAGATAGTGACATATTTTATAAATATAACCTGGCTTTTTGAATTTTCAAGATTTCAGCCGGACTATTTAAAGCTATAATTCTGGCTTGATTGGCGGGGTGAGAAGCAGACTCAAAATGACATAAAAACTGTCAATTTTGATCATCCCCCTATCCTCCAAGGATATCGGCATAATCTTTATGAAATTAACACCTTCGCAGAAAAAAGCGGTCAGCGCGCTGGGAAAACACACTCTTATATCCGCCGGAGCGGGCACGGGGAAGACAAGGGTGTTGGTTGAGCGTGTTTTTAATCTTGTCACGCGGCACTCCGTACCGCTTTCCGAAATTTTAGTTTTGACATTTACCGAGAAAGCCGCGGGAGAAATCAAGCAGCGCTTATCGCGCCGTTTTCAGGAAGAAAAAAGACTCCAGGCCAGGCAGGACTTGGAGTCAGCCGCGATTTCCACATTTCACAGTTTCGCCGCAAGACTTCTGCGCGAGCATCCCGTTGAGGCGGGAGTCGACCCGGATTTTCGTGTTTTTGAAAATGAAGAGGCTGAGCTTTTGAAAGAAGAAGCGTTGGATGATTGCATCACCCGGCTTTTTTCCTCCGGAGGCGGATCCGCCTTGGGCGGAGAAACCCCAGCGCCCGCATTTCAATTTTTTGAAAGACAAGGCGAGGCCGCGGCACGCGAAGCGATCCTGCATGTTTATCATACGGCGAGACAGGAAGGTTTGAGTTTAGCCGCTTATTTTTCAAAGTGGAAACCTGCGCGCGCCGAAAAAGTCCGTGAATTTGAAAGCCAAATTTTACAGCAGTCCGACAATCTAACCGCGCCGATCGCGAAGAGTATCGACCTTGAGGCCTGGAAAAAATGGCTAGCTCAAAAAGAGTGGTCGTGGCTGGACGCCGAAAACTTTGACGTATGGATTAAAACTTTTGGGCGCAGTTCCAAGCTGACGCCCTGGAAAGATTTTGCGCGCGAGTGGGCCACTTACCGGCTCGAGCCTTTTGCCGAAGAAGCGTTAACATGGCTTGAACAGGTGGTTTTGATGTTTGAAACGGTTTATACGCAAAAAAAACAAACGCAGAACGGGCTCGACTTTGATGATTTGCAGGTCCGCGCGATTGAGCTGTTGAAAGAAAACACGGCTGGTTCGCGGATCGTGCTGAACGCTTTGCGCCGTCAATTTAAACATATTTTTGTAGATGAATTTCAGGATACAAGTTATCTGCAGATGGAATTCGTGCAGTTTTTGATGTCGAGCGCGGAAGTTTTTCTGGTCGGAGATTACAAGCAATCCATTTATGCGTTTCGCGGCGCCGAACCGCGGCTTTTTCTTGAAACCGGCAAAGCTTTCGCGGACTCCGACGCGGCTTTATGCATTCCGCTCGTGGATAATTTTCGCAGTCGATTGTCCGTACTTGATTTCGCTAACACATTTTTTGCGCGTCTTTGGGAAGAAGATAAATTTCCGTTTGAACCCTTAGTGATGAAAAAGGAAAGCGCCGAAAAAGAAATTACCGGTGAAAAACCCGAATTGATTATTGTTCCGGTTTCTGATGAAGGCGGAGGGAAGGAAGAGGCGCGTTTCCGGGAGGGAACGGCAATCGCGGCGCGCATCCAGGAACTGAAAACGCAGGGGGTTCCCTATGGCGACATGGCGGTGCTTTTCTCGGCGATGACGCATAGCGCGCTTTATGAATACGCTTTGCGGCGCGCGGGCGTGCCTTATGTGTCCGTTTCCGGAATGAGTTTTTATGACCAGCCTGAAATCCGCGATTTGATGAGTCTTTTAGAGTGCCTGCAAAATCCGCTTTCCGATGTGCCGCTCGCGGCGCTTTTACGTTCGCCTTTTGTGCAGATTTCGGATGAAACGCTTTTTTGGATCGCGGAAAGGGCCAAATCAAAGAATGAAAAAAATCCGCTTTGTGAGGGTTTATCAAAATTCCGGGAAATAAGCGAAATTGCCGTAGCTGAAAAACAGAAACTCGAATCTTTTTGGAATTATTTTCAAAATTGGCGAAAACGCAAAGACGCGAACCGGTTAAGCGATTTACTGGAAGAGGCCGTCGATAAAACAGGTTACGCCGTTTGGGCGTTGGCTCAGCCCGGCGGCGTCCGGCGTTACGGCCATATCCGGAAATTTATCCAGCTTGCGCGCCGGCAGGAAGGACGCGGAAAACTTTCGATCCACAGTTTTCTTGGCTTAATGCGCCGGCTTCAATTTCAGGAAGTGCGCGCGTCCGATACGGCCGCCGCGGGAGAAGATATTCAGGCCGTCAAATTGATGACGATTCATGCCGCCAAAGGACTGGAGTTTCCGGTTGTGTTTGTGAGTGACCTCGGGCGCGAGCGCAACCGCTCGGAGAATCATCCTGCGCTTGCCGTGCCGCATGCCGGTTACGCGATGCGCGTTAAAAATCCACTGACGGGAGAAAATGAGAGAACTTACTCATTTAATCAATTGGATTTAATCCGCAAAAAACAGGATGATGATGAACGCAAACGGCTTTTTTATGTTGCGGTTACGCGCGCGGAAAATAAATTAATTTTGTCGGGCGTTTGGGATCCTCCAAAAAAAGAAAAAGAAAATTATTCCGACATGGCTTCGTGGATGGATTGGGTCATCCGCTCACGGGATTTGCTCCAAGAAAAACTGCCGGCGGCGGCGCTAGGCGAGGTTTCCCCGCCGGCGCATCAAGCGAGCGCCGAAAAACCACAATTTCAAATTTTGCTCAGGGATGTCCTGGCGGAAAAAGAATTCGCATCCGTCGCAGAAGCTGATTTGCCCGAAGAAGCCGTGCGGGTAATGAAACGGATTCAATCTGTTAAACCGTCTGAATTCGCGAAGGTGATCGATTTGCCGGTCAGCGCGTATGTGCTTTTTGCCAAAGATCCGGAACAGTTTTGGAGCGTATATGGTCGGGGCTGGAGCCTTCCTTCTTTTAACTCCGGTCTTCCTGCCAGCCGGCAGGCAGACGTTCCAACCGCGAACCTTTCTTCTTCTAGCTCTGAGCTTAGCTCAACCGCTAGCGATATTGATAAAGAGGATCGAATTATTGAAGCGATTGCTGAAGAGCCCGGAATCCCAGCAGAAGATGCCGCCGATTTTGGAATAAGGATGCACCGGGCGCTTGAATTTCTAGATTGGGAGCAGCCCGGGCGCTCCGTCGAATCCGTCAATTTAGACCGGGTTTTCGCGGGTTTTTCCGAAGCGAAACGTGCTGAGGCCGCGGGAATTTTGACTGGTTTTTTAGAAACCGATTTATTCAAAGAAATTCGCCGTTCAAAGCTGGTCCGGCGTGAACTTGATTTTGTGATAAACGCGCGGCGCGGATTAATTGACGGTGTAATCGATGTGCTTTTTCAAAATCAAGACGGTTCGTTCACGGTGCTTGATTATAAAACCGCGGAAGGCGACGCGGAGAAAGTTATCCAACGCGGGTATGACCTTCAAATTCAGATTTACGGGCTCGCGGCGTCGAAGATTTTGAAACAGCCCGTTTCGCGCGGCCAGGTTTATTTTTTGAAAAATCACTGCGCCGTCGATGTGCCGCTTGATGACTTTGCTAAAATTGAGGCGGATGTAAATGAGCTGCAGTTGAAGTTGCTTGAGTTTGTTAAATTGCGCTATTAAGTTGCATGCCTTTTGAGTTCACAGTCGGCTCAGACAGCTGATGCTTCGCTCAGAACTCGCCGGCTGCAAACTCAAAAGGCACTTTATCGCAAAGTTGGTGGATGAGGCTGATAACGGAGAAATGCTGTCGCATTTCCTGTTTTAGGATCAATGCGCGCTTCCAAAGGAATCGCGAATTGAACAGGTTTAAAATTTAAGGATATTGGTTTTATGGCACGGAAAAAATTAATCGGATATGATTTGGACGGAACTTTGGTGGACACGCGCCGGGATATCATTTGCGGTGTGCGTGCGATGCTTAAAGAATTGAATAAGCCGGATTTGTCGGATACTCAGATTGAGCATTTTGTCGGCGAAGGCCTGCATCATTTGGTGGGCATGGCGTTGGGGGAAACCGATACGAAAGCGATTGAGCGCGGTGCGCGAGTTTTGCGCAAGTATTACGAAGAGCATTTGCTTGACCATACCCGGCTTTATCCGCATGCGCGGGAACTGCTTGACCGGTTCAATGACCGGATTCAGGTAGTGATCACGAATAAACCCGAGCCGTTTACTTCGAGAATATTAGAAGCATTAAAAGTCATGCCGTATTTGAGCGGTGTATTTACGGGCGGAAATGGAATTCCGCATAAGCCCGACCCGGCGGCATTACTTAAAGTGATGCGCGACCATGATATTCTGCCGCAGGATGTGCTTTGGATCGGAGACAGCGCGATCGACGCGAAAACCGGGAAAAACGCCGGTGTTGAAACAGTGCTTGTGAGGCACGGCTTCGCAAGTCAATATACGCTGGAAGATTTGGGCGCCGAGCATGTGGTGGATCATTTCGCCGAGCTTTTAAAACTCGCCGAAAAACAAAACTGGTAATTATAAAATAAGAACGGAGTCAATATGTCTGAGACAACTGTAGCTTCCGATAATTTGATTAAAGAACGCGATTTGGTTTTACTTCGCTTTGAAGACGAACAAACTTATCTTTTGAAAATAACGCGCGGAAAAAAACATCCGATTCACTGCGGCCGCCCGATTCTGCATGATGATTTAATCGGAAAAGAATTCGGTTCGCATATTGAAGGCACCAGTCTGCAGGGTTTCTTTTTGAAACCATCGACGGAAGATTTGATGTTTAAAGCTTCGCGCGAAAGCGGCGTCGTGTACTCCAAAGACGCCGCTTATCTTGCTATCAAGCTCGGAATTCATTCCGGCAAAAAAGTTTTGGAAATCGGAACGGGCTCAGGCGCCTTAACGCTTTTTCTCGCGCATCAAGTCGCGCCAAACGGAAAAGTATGCACATATGATTTGCGCGCGGATTTACCCGTCAACGCGGTGCGAAATATCGAGCGGTCTGACCTTGGTTCCGTTGTTGAATTTAATCAGCGCAAGAAAGAGGAGCCTTTTCCAAAAAACGCTTTTGACTGCGTGATTTTGGATATTCCTACTCCGTGGGAAGAAGTTCTGCTCGTGAAAGACGCGCTGAAAGGCGGCGGCAAACTTTGTTCGCTTAACCCGACTATTAATCAGGTTGAGAGAATGGCGGAAACTTTGCGTGATAACGGTTTCATTAATGTCGAAGCCGTGGAATTGCTTGAGCGCAAGATTTTGGCGCGTGCCGGGAAATCGCGGCCCGAAATGCGCATGATCGGGCATACTGAATATATGCTTTTTGCGACCCGCGTTTTTGATGCTCCGCCGCGGCAAGATCCTATTCCTGAAGAATCGTCTACGCCTACGGATCCGGTGTCAGCTAATTAAATTTGTTCGTTCATAAAAACAATTCGAATTTACTCAGACAGTTGCCTCTTCGGGCAAAACTCGTAAATTCAAATTATTTTTATAAACATTCTTCGCAGAGTGGGGTGTTAGCAATCATCAGAAAAACAAGGATGAGAATGCAACGGCGATAGAGACGCAACCTTATTCTGCTACATTGGGCCTCAAGCTTTACAAAGAAGTTTTCCACTATATCTTTTTCCATTTTTGAAAATCCAAAATGGAAAAAAGCGTTCTTCTGGTTCCGCTTTGCAGAACCAGAAGAAGATATGACGGGAAGCTAATAGATGGGGTTGAGGGATACGGTCGTGCTGTTAACAAAAGCGCCTTCGATTAATTTTGATTGCTCCACCTTGCTTCTCCGCTTGTTGCCTCCACCCACTGGCGAAAATTAGACTTGAATATGATTTCAAGATGCGAGTTCCAAGCGAAGCATTGGCTGTTTAAGCAGATTGGAATCATTTTCAAGTCGGCTAGTCGGTGTTTTTAGATTTAAGCTAGCACCTCCTTCTGTCGAGACTATTCCCATGCAGATTATCTTTGCGCTTCTTCCGTTCCTAGGTTTGCTGAGTTTTCTTATCGGCGGCTGGTCTTTTCTCGAGCCCTGGATGAAGATGTGGCTGCTTGTTTTTATCTGCTTTTTCGCATTCAAGCTGATTACTTTTTTTCATTATATGAGCCGCACGAAACATCCTTTGACGTGGCCCCGACTTTTTCTTTATCTTTTCTGCTGG
>JAYSWD010000003.1:0-8886 GCA_043718225.1 Candidatus Omnitrophota bacterium | reverse complement strand
ACGTGCCTATCGTGACAAAGTTAAAGTTGCAATGGATGCAACCCGTCCGGATATTGATGCGACGGAAGTATTGGTTTGCGCGAATGCGTGGCCGGTGCCGACTTACGCTGACATGCTCTTTAAGCTTTAAGAGTCGATAAAAAAAGCCCGTGTCCTTTTAGGACACGGGCTTTTTTTATTTACGGCCTCGGGTGAAAAAGGCCGTCTGCGTCGTTGCAAACTCGCTTCCTTGTGCGGCGTATAAGCCCCATACGCCTCCGCGGGCGCTCATTTGCGCCTAGCAGCCAATCCTTTTTGACCAAGGCACAATATGGGTTAGTAGAAAATAGGGGTAGAGCGGTTTTTAAACCTCTGTTAGATTATTGTTCATGAAAAGACTCTTACTGCTCGTATCGTTGCTTTTGGTTTCTCAAAATGCTTTTTCCGCGAACGTTGAATCTTCCGGGCCTTTGCGTAAACTTCAACGCGGCTTTGTGAATATCGCGTTAAGCCCGATGGAAGTTTCCACTGAGCTTGCCCAAGAGAAAGCGGAGAACGCCGATCAAACGCCTGCCAGCTGGAGCGCCGGATTGGTCCGGGGGATCGCGTTTATGGGCGGCCGCGCGTTAGCGGGTGTCTATGATGTGGTTACTTTTCCTATCCCTTTCCCGAAAGAATATGGGCCGGTCGTGCAACCTGAATTTCCCTGGGAACACCTCCCCAAGAACTAGACCGAAGACTGACGACTAAAGACCGACGCTTCAAGGCAAGAATCAACTAACAAACTAGCCTCTATCTGTAATATCTTTTCCAAAAAATACGTCTATTACAAATAAAATCCGCAAGAAGGTTTTCATCAGTCTCGGTAGTGTTTTCAGTCGTTGGTCTTTAGTCGTTAGTCTGTGGTCCGTCAAGAAATCGTAAGATTTCTTGAGCGGCGCCGTGGCTGGCGGATTGATGGCCTAGAATCTCATGTAGCTTTAAAAAAGCGGATTTCATTTTTTCAATTTTTTCCGGATGCCGCAGAAAGTTGATCGCGAGAGCGGCAATTTTATCCGGGCAAGCGTCATTCTGAATGAATTCCGGAATCACAGGCTGATCTAAAAGCAGATTTGCCAGGCCCAGATATTTGACCTTGACCAGCCATCTTCCCAGAATGTAAGTCATCCATTCAGTTTTATAAAGCAGAAAAAAAGGCGTTCCCAAAAGCGCTGTTTCGAGCGTCGCTGTGCCGGAAGCGACCAAAGCGAAATCCATAGCGCGTACCGTTTCTTCAAACGGTGTATCATGAAATTGAACGGCAACTCCTGCTTCGCGCGCCAAATCGTCATAGAGATTAGCCGGCAGGCCGGGCGCGCGGTTCGCATGAAAAACAACAATCGGCAGCGATTTTTGAATTAATTTCGCCGATTCAAGCATGACCGGGAAGATACGTTTTAACTCTCTCAGCCGCGAACCCGAAAAAAGCCCGACATGAATGCCTTCGCCCAGGCCTAATTTTTCCCGGCAGAGGTTTTTCCCGGGAACCGCGCTTAATTTTTCAATAAGCGGGTGCCCGACATATTCTGCGTCCACGTTTCTTTCCCGGTAGAAATTCTTTTCGAACGGCAGCAGCACCAGCATCTTGCGGATATGCTTTTGAACCACTTTAACGCGGTTTTGCCCCCAAGCCCAAAGCTGCGGCGCGATGTAATAATAAACCGGCGCGGTTTTCGAGACGCGCTTCGCGAGGCGCAGGTTAAAAGCGGGGGAATCCAAGCAAACAATCAGGTCGGGCTTTGCGTTTTCAATTTTGGAAACCGTTTCTTCAAAAATCTTTTTAAAAACCGGATATTTACGGATGACATCCATGAATCCAAGCGCGGAAATCAGCGTCATGTCTTTATGCAAAATCATTCCGGCGCGCTGCATTTGAGGCCCGCCGATACCTTCAATCTGCAGTGCAGGATCGGTTTTCTTAAGTTCTTGGATGAGTTCCGCGGCATGATGGTCTGCCGAAGTTTCCAGGGCAGTGAAAAATATTTTCCGGATCATTTTTTAAACTTACCAAGGATGAACGAACCTTCCCAACCCCCGGGGTTAGGAAACCTTCCTAACCCCGGGGGTTGGGAAGGTGGAAGATCATACGAGGTGTTAACCATTATTTCAAAACAGAACGGGCGCGCATTTGATCATCAATGGAATCACGGATTTGAATGGCAAGCGCCAAAGCATCGCGCGCGGCGGTATCGGGATTTCCGGGGCCGGTTCCGTCCAGGATACTGTTAATAAAAAAACGCAGTTCTTCTTTGAGAGGCTCGCCTTTTTGAATGTCGATGGTTTCCTGTTCAATCTGATCGCCCAGCTTACGGATGATTTTGCAGCTTTGGGCTTCATAGTCGAGAGAGAGATAGCCGTTTTCTTGGAACACGCGCAGGCGGCGCTGTTTTTCAAAGGTGAGGCGTGACGCCGTAAGATTAGCCACGGCGCCGTTTTCAAAGCGTATGCGAACATTCGCGATATCTTCAAAGGGTGTCAGAACATGAATGCCCATCGCATCAATACTTTTGATGGGGGATTTGATCAAGCCGAGCAAGATGTCGAGGTCGTGAATCATGAGATCAAGCACGACACCGCAGTCGTTGATGCGTCCGGTAAAAGGTCCGAGGCGGTGAATTTCGAGAAAGCCTACATTTTGAATAATTTCAGCGATGCGCCTAAAGCCGGGATTGTGTCTTTCAAGATGGCCGACTTGCAGAGTCAGTTTCTTTTTTCGCGCGATTTCAATCAGCTCATCCGCGTCTTCGAGTTTGAGCGTAATCGGTTTTTCGATGAGAGTGTGAATGCCCGCGTTCAGAAAATCTTTGGCGACCGAGTGATGCGTCAATGTCGGCGTAACAATGCTGACCGCATCTACTTTGCCGATAAGGTCGCGGTAATCGGTAAAAAAAGCGACGCCGTATTCATCGGCTTTGATTTTTGTTTCTAAATTGGAATCGCAGATTCCGACCAGCTCCGCTTCGGGCAGTTCATTATAGATACGGGTGTGAATTTTACCGAGATAGCCGATTCCGACGACGCCTACGAGTAGTTTCTTTTGCATAGGGAATTATATACAGACTATGGACAATAGACTATAGACAATAGAAAAAAGACCGGTTTCTCAGCCGTCCATTCAGCGGTATGTGTCTTTTGTCTATAGTTTACAGTCTATGGTCTGATAGAATACGGGCCGTTTTACAAGGGGGATTGTGGGTATTCAAACCGAGAAAAAAGCGCTGGTCATTTACGCCCGGCTTTTGGAGTATATCCGGCCGCATCTCTGGCGTTTTGCGATTGCCGTTAGCGGAATGGTGGGATACGCGCTGACTATGGCTTTGGTTTCCGCCATTCCTTATCTTACGATCAGCGGCCTTTCAAGCAAGCGCGAAATCATATTAAACAGCGACCGTATCCCCAATTTACCGCTGGCCCTCAATATTCATTTCAGCGCCGCCTGGCTTCCCGTGATTATTTTCGGTGTTATGGGATTGCGCAGTTTATTCGGTTACATAGTCGATTATCAGATGACCAATATTGGCCTGCGCGCGGTTAAAAAAGTACGCGAAGATTTGTTCGCGCATTTGACGAAGCTTTCCAGCGATTTTTATTCTCAAGGAAGGACGGGCGATTTTTTAAGCCGTATCACCAACGATGTCACTTCCATTCAAGGAGCCGTCACGGACGTACTTACCGATTTAATTAAACAGCCGCTCACGGTACTTTTTTTATTACCGCCCGTTATTTTGTGGGGCGGAAAAAGCGGCATTGTCGCGATCGCGGTTTTTTCCGTTGTTGCCATTCCGATCGCGATTTTCGGGAAATCTTTAAGGCGCACGACAAAAAAAATGCAGGAGCGCACAGGAGACATTACGTCTTTCATCGGTGAAAGTTTGATGGGTATGGCGATCGTGAAAGCATTCAATCAGGAAAATCGTATGATTCAGAAATTTAATTCGATCAACAAAAGTGTTTTTGATCATTACAAGAAAACCGTGCGCATTTCTATTTTGCAGCGGCCTTTTATAGAGATGATGGGCGCGCTGGGCGCGGCGCTTGCGATTGGAATGTCGATGAATGATTTCACTCCCGAGCGGTTCACTTCTTTTATTGCGGCCCTTTTTTTACTTTATGAGCCGGTCAAGAAAATCAGTAAAGTGAATAACACGATTCAACAGTCCGTTGCGGCGGGACAGCGCATTTTTGAGATTTTGGATACGGTTCCGTCCGTCCGTGATTTGCCTGGCGCGGTTGATTTTAAAGAGCCCGTGCGCCAGATTAGCTATGAAAATTTGACTTTCCGCTATCCGACGGGACCCGAAATTTTCAAGAATTTTAATTTTAAAATCCGAGCGGGCGAAGTGGTGGCGCTGGTCGGCCAAAGCGGTTCGGGTAAAAGCACCCTTGCGAATCTTTTGCCCCGTTTTTATGATCCGGCATCGGGAAGCATTAAAGTCAATGACACGGATTTGCGCAAGATGACGCTGCATTCCCTGCGGGCCATGATCGCGATTGTGACGCAGGACACCGTGCTTTTTAACGGCACCGTCCGCGAAAATATCGCTTATGCGGATCCGAGCGCCTCAAGCGAAGCGGTGATTGCCGCCGCGCAAGCGGCACAGGCGCATGATTTTATTTCAGCGATGCCGAATGGATACGATACGAATATTGGCGAACGCGGCATGAATTTATCGGGCGGACAGCGTCAGCGTATTTCAATCGCGCGCGCGCTTTTAAAAAACCCCCCGATTTTAATTCTGGATGAAGCCACATCCAATTTAGATACCCACAGCGAATTCGAAGTCCAAGTCGCGCTGGAAAACCTCATGCGCGCGCGCACCGTGCTTGTCATCGCGCATCGCCTTTCAACCGTTAAAAAGGCCAGCCGCATTATCGTTCTCCGCGAAGGTAAAATCATGGAAGAGGGAGCGCATGATGCGCTTCTTAAGAGCGGGGGGTTGTACAAAGACCTCTACGATCTCCAATTCCGCGAGTAAAACTGCTGAAAATGTTCATCTGCTTCGTTGCGACCTTCGCTCCTTTGTGCGGCGTAGGTTTTACTACGCCTCCGCAGTCGCTCGATCGCGCCTTGCATCTGAAACATTTTCAGCAGTTTTAGTTTTTCATAATAATTATGAAAAAAACCGTTAAAAAAATTTCTGAATTTGATTACGGTTTGGATTATAAGAAAATCAATTTCAGGCAGAAGCCGCATTTATACCGGGTCGGGCGCGGGGAACAGAGCGTGCTTTTAGTTGAACCGTACAAAAGTGAAATTTTGCCGCATTGGAAATTTAAGACTCCCGCGATTGCGAAAAAATCTGCGGATAAAATCTATGTGCTTTATCTTCAATATAAAAAGACGGGCGATTTTATTGGGATGGATATGGCCCGGAAATTTATTCAAATGGGTTATACCCGTGCGCGCCGTTATGCAAATCACGCCGGCGGACGTAAATATAAACCCGGCACCAGTGAAGTTCTGCCTTATAAGCTAGATACAGTTAAAGCCGAAACGGCGGCTGTTTTTTATAAGGTGTGGGGCAAAATCCGAATTGACCGCGATTATTTGGCTCAAAAAAAGCCTGGCAGAGCGGCGAGACTTCAAAGCCGGCCTGGTCAACAGGATAGGATTTTTTATTTTGAAGAAGAGTTGTTTCGAGCCGCAAAACAAAACAGACTTTAAAGTAAAGTGTATATTTTGATTAGAAATTACTATGGCGCAAGCTTGCTGTGCGCCATAAATAACACTGACTTAAAAGTTAAGTTTAATTTCTAACGAAGTTAGAAATTAAACTTAACTTTTGTTGTGTCGTTTTCTTTTCCGTGCTCGGGGTCTTCAACTCGGAATGTGCTCGTATCTGCTTGGCCGAAGGTCGCGACTTTGGCGATGCCCTTGGAAGTGTTCTCAAGAACTTTACCGGCGCCGTCCGCTACGCCTTTGACTGTTCCTACCACCGGAGGGTTTTCCGCCGTGCCTTCAGCTGTGGAGCTGAGAAGTCCTTTGGTGCTGCCGTAAGTGGCCTGCTTAACTCCGGATGCCATTTCCCCGACGGACGATGTCGCAGTCTCTGTAGTGGAGCTGGATTTTTCATAGTTCTTTTGAAATTTTTCCACATCGCGGGCTTCTTCGTCGTATTGACCGCGGCGCGACATGCCCATTGAAATAACGCACAGCCCAATGATCAGAAACAAATTAAAAGAATGACGCATATATTATTCGACCCTTTCAGATTGGATTAACGATAAAGGCCAAATTGTCCGTTTAGTTGATGGCCGGTGGAGAGTATACTCCCGAAGGTTGAAAATTCCAAATCCCAATACAGCGTAAAAGCGCTTCTATGCTATAATTCGAGCTTGTTTTAGGGCCGCAAAACAGCACTTTTAGAGGCTATGAGTACTCAAAAAATTCGTATCGGTATTTTGGGATTGGGGCGGGTCGGCACAGGATTGGTGGAGATTCTCCAGGCTAAGCGGGCTTGGTTTGTCAGCCAGCTGGGCGTGGATTTTGAAATCCGTAAAATCGCGGTCAAGAACCTCGGTAAAAAGCGTTCACTCAAGGTTTCCGCGCATCTTTTGACAAATAATGCCAAGCTGGTCGTAAAAGATCCTTCGATTGACGTGGTGGTGGAATTAATCGGCGGCACCCGCGAAGCGCGCGTGTTAGTGCGCGAAGCCCTGAAGAACGGAAAGCATGTTGTTACCGCCAACAAGGCTTTGCTTGCTGAACACGGCGATGAGATTTTCCGGCTGGCGTATCAAAAGAAGCGCTGGATTTGTTTTGAAGCGAGTGTCGCGGGCGGCATTCCTGTGATGAAAGCTTTGCGCGAGGGTTTGGTTGCCAATAAGATTCAATCGGTTTCGTCGATTATCAACGGCACAAGTAATTATATTTTAAGCAGCATGACCGAAAATGGAACAGGTTTTGACGAAGCTTTAAAGCAGGCTCAAGCCAAAGGCTATGCCGAAGCGAATCCAAAATTGGATATTGATGGTACAGACGCGGCCCACAAACTCACTATTTTGGCGCGGTATGCTTTCAACGGCGGCGTGAAGTTTGATTCGATTTATCGCGAAGGTATTCAGGATATTAACAGCGAAGATATTCAATTCGCGCGGCATTTCGGTTATCGCATTAAATTGCTCGCGATCGCGAAACGTTCGGCCGAAGGCCTGGAAGCGCGCGTGCAACCGACTTTGGTGCCAGAGAAACATATTCTCGCGAATGTAAATGGTTCGTTTAACGCGGTGCAGATTCAGGGTGACGAAGTCGGCGAAGTCTTGTTTTATGGAAAAGGCGCCGGCGCGCATCCCACAGCGAGCGCTGTGTTCGCGGATTTGGTGGATATTGCGAAGGGTGGAATTTACGGCCCCGTGCAAAATACGCTTTTGATGCGCGGAATTGAAAAGCATATTAAAGTCCGGAATATTTCTTCGATCGAGTCGCGTTATTATTTGCGGTTTCATGTGATCGATCAGCCCGGTGTTTTGGCGTCGATTTCTAATATTTTGGGCCGGTTTCATATCAGTATTTCCGATGTGATTCAGCAGGAACGCCGCGTCGGAAAAATTGTGCCGTTAATTATGCTGACACATGAGACACATGAAAAAAATATCCGTCAGGCCGTGGCGGCAATCGACAAGATGAAGCCTATAAAAGGCAAATCACAGGTTTTAAGAATAGAGGACTAGCAATTCGGGCCACGGTCCACGGGACACGAGCCACGAAGAAAACAATTAAAGGCACGGAACACTCAGACTAGAGTTATCGTTGCGCGTGGTACGTCGATCGTGGAGCGATTAGTTATGGTTACAAAAAAATTTGCGGTTAAAAAAATCGGAATCATCGAACGTTACCAGGAGTTTTTGCCTGTCACGGACGCGACTCCGATTATTTCTTTGAACGAGGGGAATACTCCGCTTATTTTGGCGGAAGCTTTGCCGCAGGAATTGGGCCTGAAAAATGTAAAGATTTATTACAAGTTTGAAGGGTTGAATCCGACGGGGTCTTTTAAAGACCGCGGAATGACGATGGCAATTTCCAAAGCCGCCGAAGCCGGCGCCAAAGCCGTCATGTGCGCGTCGACCGGAAACACTTCCGCGGCGGCCGCGGCCTATGCTTCACGCTGTGGTATGAAATGTTTTGTTTTGATTCCGGACGGAAAGATCGCAATGGGAAAATTGATGCAGGCGTACCGTTACGGCGCGAAGGTCATTGTAATCCGCGGAAATTTTGATGAGGCGCTTGAAATGGTTAAAGAAATGACCAAAGACGGAAAAATTACGCTGGTGAATTCGATTAATCCTTTCCGCATTGAAGGCCAAAAAACAGCGGCGTTTGAAATCGTCGATGATTTGGGTGACGCTCCCGAGTATCACGCGATTCCGGTCGGTAACGCGGGAAATATTACGGCATATTGGCGCGGATATAACGAATACAAAAAAGCGGGGCGGTCTGAGGTTTTGCCGAGGATGCTTGGTTTTCAGGCGGAAGGTTCGGCGCCGATTGTTTATAATAAAGTTTTTTCAAAGCCTGAAACGATCGCAACCGCGATCCGTATCGGAAATCCGGCAAGCTGGAAAGGCGCGCTCGCAGCGCGTGATGAATCCGGCGGATTAATTGACGCGGTCACGGATGATGAAATCGGCAAAGCCTACCGCTTTATTGCCGAGCGCGAAGGTGTTTTCGCGGAGCCGGCCTCAGCCGCCGCGGTAGCGGGCGTCGTCAAGCTCGCGAAGAAAAATTATTTTAAAGAGGGCTCACGGATTGTGATTACGCTGACGGGCGCGGGGCTCAAAGATCCGGATTACGCGTTTAGTTTCAATGATAAGCATGAGGTGGTTGACGCGAAAGTGGAAGCCATCCGGGAGATAGTGGAACATGAAGTA
>JAYSWD010000020.1:0-8198 GCA_043718225.1 Candidatus Omnitrophota bacterium | reverse complement strand
TAAAATGCCTCTTCCAAAACGACCTAAGTGCCGCATCTTTTAAGAGTTAGGGCTATTTGCGCCGAAGCGAAGGAATTAATTTGAAAGTAGACACCAGCGACTGGAGCATTGAAGACATTCTTCGTATTGCCCAGGAAAAGGAAACCCTCAAATCCGGCGACAAGCAATGGCGCGAGTTTATTCAAAAAGGCGCTGATTTTTTAAGTCAGCACCTGAATAAGCACGGTAATGTTTACGGCGTAACGACCGGCTACGGCGATTCATGCAATGTTAAGGTTCCGCGCGAATTAATCGATCAATTGCCTTTGCATTTAATCCGTTTCCATGGCTGCGGCCTTGGCAAATATTTTAATGAGCCGCAAACGCGCGCCATTATGGCTGTACGCCTGGCCTCCCTGAAGCGCGGTTATTCCGGCGTTCGTCCGCTGCTTCTCGAAAAAATAATCGAGCTTTTGAATTTCAATATTCTTCCGCGCATTCCGGAAGAAGGTTCGGTCGGCGCAAGCGGCGACCTGACCCCGCTTTCTTATTTAGCCGCGGCGATTGTCGGAGAGAGAAGCGTTGTTTTTAACGGAAAAGTAATGCCCGCCAAACAAGCTTTGAAGAAATGCGAATTATCGCCGCTGACAATGAAACCCAAAGAAGGTTTGGCCATTATGAACGGCACGGCCGTCATGACCGCGCTGGCGTGCTTCGCCTGGAAAAAAGCGGAATATTTAACGCGACTTACAAGCCGCTGCACCGCATTGCTGGTCGAAGTTGTGCAGGGAAATAAAAATCATTTTCGCGCCGATCTTTTCGCGGTCAAACCTTTTAAGGGCCAAGCTGAATCCGCGCGCTGGATTTTCAGCGATATCGGCGAGCACAAAACCAAACCCGTGCATCAATTGCAGGACCGTTACTCTTTGCGCTGTGCTCCGCATGTAATCGGTGTTTTAAAAGATGCGCTGCCCTGGATGCGCCAGCATATTGAAACCGAAATTAACAGCACGAATGACAATCCCGTAATTGATGCGCAGAACGAAGAAATCCTTCATGGCGGACATTTTTATGGGGGGCATATTGCCTTTGCAATGGATGCCATGAAAATAGCCGTCGCGAATTTAGCGGATTTGCAGGATAGGCAGATGGCACTAATGACTGATCGCAACAGTAACAACGGATTGCCGGCCAACTTGTCGGGGTCTAAAGGCGCGAATGCCGCGATTAATCACGGATTTAAAGCGATTCAAATCGGCGTGTCAGCTTGGACGGCCGAAGCTTTAAAATTAACCATGCCTGCCAGCGTTTTTTCGCGCTCAACCGAATGCCACAATCAGGACAAGGTCAGCATGGGAACTATTTCCGCGCGCGACTGCCTGCGCGTGATTGAATTGACTCAGCAGGTTTGTGCCGCGACGATTCTTGCCTGCGTTCAGGGAATTGAATTGCGCAAACAGCGCGGCGATATCAAAAGCGCGCAGATGACGCCGGCCATACGTCAATTTTGCGCGGACATACGCAATTTTTCAGCCTTTGTGGATGATGACCGGCCTTTGGAAAGTGATTTACGGAAAATCATAGAATTGATTAATGCCGAACATTGGAATCTTTATCCCGCATGAGCCTGAAACCTCTTGCCCTCATTGTTGGCGGCAGCCGCGGCATCGGAAAAAGCACGGCGCTGCGTCTCGCCAAATCCGGTTTCGATATTTGCCTGACTTATCACAGCAATGAAGCGGCGGCAAAAGCCGTCAGCGAAGAAATTCAGAAATTGGGCGTGGCTTGTCACATTGTCGGATTTGATGTCAGCAACGGAAAGCAAACGGATGAAGCGTTATCAAAATTAATGGATGAGCGTGTTCCCGAAGTCGTGGTTTATAACTCAGGGATCGCTAAGGACAATCTCATGGTATTGATGACGCGCGAAGAATGGGAAAGCGTGATCAACACCAACCTGAATGGTTTTTATAACATCATGCACGTGGTTCTTTTTCCGATGCTTCGTGAAAAACGCGGCGGCCGGATTGTCGTTGTGTCCTCCGTTTCGGGCGAGGTTGGCCAGGCCGGCCAGGTAAATTATTCCGCTTCGAAAGCGGGATTGATCGGAGCGGCGAAAGCGCTGGCGCGCGAAGTCGGAAAGAAAAATATTTTAGTGAATGTCGTTGCTCCGGGCGTGATCGAAACCGATATGACCAAAGATTTGCCGATGGAACACATTCTGCCCATGATTCCCTTAAAGCGCGTCGGCAAGGTGGAAGATGTTTCGTCCGTAATTCATTTTTTATGCACGGAAAAAGACATGTATATCCACGGCCAGGTGATCGGAATTAACGGGGGCCTTGCGACATGAGGGGGCTTGCGTGAAGCACTATGACAATATCGTCGTGGGCAGCGGCGCGAGCGGATTGTCACTGGCGCATCTTCTTGCGCTCAACGGTAAAAAGGTTCTTCTAATCGAAAAGGGCTGGTACTTGGGCGGGAGTATGACCCGCTTCGTGAAAAAAGGTATTCCTTTTGATGTCGGCTTTCATTTTACGGCAGGATTTACTAAGGGCGGCGTGCTCGATGAAATGTTGATCGCTCTCGGTATCCGCAGCGAAATCGAACCGATTTTTTTGGACAAGCCCGAATCCGGCCGCTATGTTTTTGAGAATGACCGCAAGTCGTACGACATTCCTTCCGGCGTTGAATTTTTTAAAAATGCATTGAAAAATTATTTTCCCGAGGAAGCGAAGGGTATTGAAAAATATTTTGAGTTAAGCGGAAAATGCTACCGCGAAACACTTTCGCTTAATTTACGCCGGCTGGGTGAAATCCAGCAGTATCTGGAAGAAGACCGCAAGAGTTTGTCGAGCGTGCTGGATGAAAATATTAAAGATGAGCATTTAAAGGCGATTTTAGCGACTTTCTGCATGTGTTATGGCACGCCGCCCTCGGAAGTTTCTTTTGCGAATCATTGCCGCGTGGCGCACGGGCTGCATGACGCGTTAGCGCGTGTGAAAGACGGCGGCGACGCTTTTGTGCGTGCATTTAAAAATGCTTTAAAAAATTTGGGCGTTGAAATCCGCATGCGCACCTATATTACAGAATGTAAGAATATTCAAAACCGCACCATCGGGCATTTTCTTTTAAATAACGGTGAAGAAGTTTCCTGCGATCAATGTGTATTTACGATTCATCCTACGGAAATTCTTAAAACGCTTCCGCAGGAACATCTGAGCAAAGCGTTTATTCAGCGCGTTGAAGATTTTGAGCCGACACTCGGATTTTTTTCTTTGTATTGCACTTTGAAAACTGACAATCCTGATGAGCCGCTCACTCCTGCCATTACGTCGATTTTTCCTTACGCTGACGTGGATAAAGTCATGAATCCGAAACACAGCGAAGATACAACCGTGGTTGTTTTAACAAGCAATGAAGAAGTGAAAGGCAAACTTTACAAACTCGTGACCGCGCTTGAAACCTCTTTTTATAAAGATGTGGAAGCATGGAAAGACACGACGCTTAAAAAAAGGCCCGCGGCTTATCTCGCGTATAAAAAAGACCGCTGCGATAAAATCATTAAACGCATTACCGATTTTTATCCCGAATATAAAGACCGCCTTGAAGTCATCGAGGCGGCATCCATGCTGAGCTACCGTGATTTTTTGCATACGCCGGACGGAAGCGCTTACGGTATAAAACAAAAAATGGGGCAGGTGAATTTGTTCGGTAAATTGCCGTTCCGCAATTTGTTTGTTTCAGGGCAAAGTTCGGTTTTGCCGGGAATTGTCGGAGCCATGATGTCTTCTTTTATTCTTTTACGGGTTTTGATCGGCCCAGAAAGATACGATAAATTCATTCAAGCAAGGCTACCCGCATGAAGAAACGAGTCGTGATCACGGGCCGCGGCGTAGTGACGGGGCTGGGAAAAAACCTTGAAGCCTTGATGAAGGGGCTTAAACAAGGAAAAAGCGCGGTGCGCGCCATGCCCGAATGGGTCAAGTACAAAGGGCTTAACAGCCGTATCGGGGCCGCGATTGAAATCGATGACGAAAAAGACATTCCACGCAAAAACCGGCGTTCGATGGGGCGGCTCAGTGTTTTTGGAGCGCAGGCCGCGAAGCAGGCGGTACTCGACGCAAAAATCAGCGATGAGCTGTTAACTTCGCCGCGTTTGGGATGCATTATGGGCTCAACTATGGGTGGCGCGGAAGCTATGAACGAAGCTTTTGAGATCATGATTCCTAAATATGATTTATCGGAATTATCTTCGATGAGTTTTTTTAAATGCGTTTCTCATACAGTTTCAATGAACGTGGCTCAATACTTGGGAATCAAAGGTTATGTTATGGCGACTTCGGCCGCATGCGCGTCTTCTTTGCAGGCGCTTGGCCTCGGTTATGAACTGATCCAAAATGGCCGTCAGGACATATTGCTTTGCGGCGGAGCGGAAGAACTGCACCCGATTGTCGCCGGGACCTTTGATGTTTTATTTGCTGCTTCGTCGCACTATAACGACCGTCCTTCGCTGACACCGCGCCCTTTCGATGAAAAACGCGACGGCCTCGTCTGTGGCGACGGTGCGGGTGTTTTAGTTTTGGAAGAATACGAACACGCGCGTAAGCGCGGCGCCGTGATTTTCGGCGAAATTGCGGGCTATTCAACATGCGGCAGCGGCATGGATATGAGCCAATCTAACTGTGAAGGCATGAAAGCGTGTATTCGCGAAGCGATTAGCGACGCGGGAATGAAACCCTCGGATATTGATTATATCAGCGCGCATGCCACGGCAACCATGCAGGGCGATCAAGCGGAGGCCGAAGCGATTCAGGAAATTTTTGGCAGCCAAACGCCGGTTAGCAGTTTGAAAGGCAATATCGGTCACACTTTGGGCGCATCAGGCGTCATCGAACTTGCGGCTTGTCTTGAAATGATGGCGGAAGGCATGATTTACCCTACTTTAAATTTGGAAAATATCGATCCCAAATGCGGCGGAATTATGCACGTTCAAAAAACTTTGAAAAAAGAAATCAATACAATCGTTAAAAACAGTTTTGCCTTCGGCGGTATTAACGCGGCCCTGGTTTGCAAAAAAGTCCGCGATTAATACGAAAAACATCAAGAAAAAGGAGCCTTTATGGATATCAATCAAATCGCGAAAATGGTGAACGAAGTTTTTGAAGAGTCATTTGAAATCGCGCCGGAGCGGCTCAAGCCGGAAATGAAGGTTTTCGAAGAGCTGGGGCTCGACAGCCTCGATATTGTCGATCTTGTCGTGGCGCTTCAGAAGAAATTCAAAGTGCAAATCCGGGATGATGAAAGAGTGCGTCAAATCCGCACACTCGGGGATATTTACCAGTTTATCTTGACGCTTAAGAACGAAGGACATGTTTCCGAGGTCTGATTTCCTAGCGTTTCATTAAATGAAATGACTTTTGCCATTTCAAAAAATACTCAACGCTGTGTCTCGTCTCAAATCAAATCGGACGAGACGGAGGTTTACTCCTTGAAAAAAATATTTTTTAACCTGACGTTTTACCCGCTTTTCCTTTTTGTTACGTTGGGAATGTTTTTGGCGGCGACTCTTCCGGTTGTTTTTATGCGGCCGTTTATAGGCCTGCGCAAAACGCTGCGTAATATCCGGATTTTAATTTGCTGGTACGGGCTCGTAATTGTGCGCGGCTTAACTTTTCCTTTCGTGCGGCTGATTTACAAGGATTACGAAAAAGGCCGGGATTACGGCGCCTGCGTCTATGTATGCAATCACCGGTCAAGTTCGGATGCTTTTTTAATGGCGCTTTTAAACCGTGAAGTCGTGCAAGTGGTTAATAATTGGCCTTTCAGGATTCCATTGATCGGCTGGATAGCGCGTATCGCGGGTTATTTAAGTATCCGCAGTATGCCTTTTGAAATATTTGAAAAAAAAGGATGTGAGCTTTTGAAACAGGGGGTTTCTTTGATTGCGTTTCCCGAAGGTTCGAGGTCGATGGATAAGTCGATGCAGCAATTTAACGGCGCTATTTTTCGCGTCGCTCAAGCGGCGCAAGTTCCGATTGTGCCCCTATGCTTAAGCGGCAATCAAAGAATTCCTTCGAAAGGCACGGGTATTTTGACGCCGGGCACGGTCAGGGTCCATAAATTGCCGGCGTTGACTTGGGATTCCTACAAAGATTTTTCGGCGTTTAAACTAAAAAACAGAGTGCGTGAAATCCTGCAATCCGAAGTGAACCGCCTGGAGACAATGTGACACAGGAATATATTGTCCATCGCGACGCTAAATTTTTGGGAATCGAAGCGATCCGTGAAGCGCAAACCGATATGCTGCGGAAGCATTTGCTTTACGCGAAAACGCATTCACCGGCTTACCGGAAAATATTGGCAAAGATAGATGTTGAACATTTTGAATTAGGAGGCCTGCCGCAGCTTCCTTTCACCGAAAAAAAAGATATCGAAAATTCTCCGAACTCTTTTTTGGCCGTCGCGCCGGATCAGATTGCCGATATGGTGCTTTCGTCGGGGACCACGGGTAAGCCGCTGCAAATCAACTATACCGACCGGGATTTAGCGCGGCTTTCTTATAATGAAGAAGAATCTTTCCTGAGCTGCGGTATTGAAAGAGGCGATATCGCATTGCTTACTTGTACGCTGGACCGCTGTTTTGTGGCGGGTTTGGCCTACTATCTCGGCCTGCGCGCGCGTGGCGCCGCGGTTATCCGCAACGGCCACGGTGTGATCGAAAGCCATGTCGAAATCATCTGTAATATGCAGCCGACAGTCATTGTCGGCGTCCCTACTTTTTTGCGCAAACTCGGGCTCTTTATGCGGAAAAGCAATCAGGGAGCTTTGAAGATCAGCGTTCGCAAAATTATTTGCATCGGCGAACCTTTGCGGGGAAGAAATTTTGAATCGCTCGGACTCGGAAAAGAACTGGAAGAAATTTGGAATGCCAAAGTTTTTTCAACTTACGCATCTTCGGAAACGATAACAAGTTTCTGCGAATGTTCCGCTCAAAGAGGCGGGCACTTGATCCCGGAGCTTGCGGTGGTTGAAATTATTGATGATGAAGGGCGTGTATTGTCCGCGGGCGAAACGGGCGAGATCGTTGTTACGCCTATGGCGGTCGAAGGCATGCCGCTTGTCCGTTATAAAACGGGCGACATTAGTTTTCTTGAGGAAGTGGCTTGCGCTTGCGGCCGTTTTTCATCGCGGCTTGGCCCGATTTTAGGGCGCAAAAATCAATTAATGAAAGTTCGCGGCACCTCTCTTTATCCGCAGGCGATTTTCGCGGTCCTGGAAAGTATTCATGCGATTTCAAATTATTACGTTGAAGTTTCGAATGAGTCGGAACTTTCCGACCGCCTCATTGTGTTCATTTCTCTGCAGAATAAAAATGTCACCAAAGAAAAGCTGGAAGAAGAATTGGCGGCAAAATTGCGCGTCAAACCCGAGATCATCTTAGTAACAGACGAAATTCTTAAAAAGAAGATTTTTTTGCCGCAATTCAGAAAACCGGTCCGCTTTTGCGATAAACGGAAGGTCTATGTCAATTAATCCCGGGCTTTTACCGCGCCGCGCGGAAGAACTGATGCCGCATTCCGGGCGGATGTGTGTGATTGACCAGCTTGTGGCGGTCAGCGCGGATTTTGCGGAAACATCCGTCACAATTAAACCCGACAGTCCTTTTGCGCGCGCTGACGGCATGCTCGAAGCATGTGTTTTTGTCGAAATGATCGCGCAGTCCATCGCGGCCCGAAGCGGATTTGACCTGAGCGAGGAAAAGCTTAAAAATCAAAAAGGGTATTTGCTCGGAATTAAAAATATGAAGATCACAGGTTCCGCGCGCACAGGCGAAACGCTTAAGATCAAAGTGTCAAAAACTGGACAATACGGCGATTTCAGCATTATCGAGGGTTTGGTGATGAACGGTGAAACTGTTTTGGCGCAGGGTGAAATTAAAGTAGTTCAAATCGTCGGGCAAAGCCCCGCAGGTATGCCGTGAAATTTATAAATGAATTTAAAATAGCGCTGATCGCGCTTTTAATATTTGCGGCGGGCGTGGCGCCGGCACATGCCGATACGTCGCAAAATATGGAAGGCACGCGCAAGGTCCTAAGCGATTTAGAAAAGAAAATGCATCAAATTGAAAACATGCGGACAAAATTTTCCCAGACAAAAAAACTGAGCCTGTTCCGGCACGAAGTTCACTTGAGCGGAACATTGTCCATGCAAAAGCC
>JAYSWD010000186.1:0-3029 GCA_043718225.1 Candidatus Omnitrophota bacterium | reverse complement strand
GGAGATTACTCTCCCCGTCCTCTCACACCACCGTACGTACGGTTCCGTATACGGCGGTTCATAAAGTAAATTCAAATTGTAAGTTTCGTGTCTCACCAAACAAGTTAACGAGTCCCATGCGATCAAAGTAAGCTTTCTTAAAGGCTTGATTCATATGCGATGCTCCCGAGTTCCACCACGCACCCCGTTGGTTCATGGCTGATCGAATCGCATGTTGCTCCTCGAACCCCAAACTCAAAAATCGTTTCACTCGCGTCCACGATCTTTTCATCTGGCGCCATAGTATGCATCGCAACTTGCGCCGTATCCAGCTGTCCAGCTCCTCAAATATCCCTCTCACCTCTGCAAGGCGGAAATAATTCATCCACCCTCTCAGAATGGGATTGATATCTTCAGAAATAAATCGCGCAGAATTCCGTCCTCGTCCGCGGCGAAAACATTCTCTCAGTTTATCTTTGATTCGTTTAACTGACTCCGCTGCCACCTTCAGCCGCGGCTTTCTTTCAAACGTCATCGAGTATCCCAGAAATTTTCGCCTCTCCACTCGGTCGACGGCGCTCTTGCTTCGATTTATTTTCAGCCGCAACACTTCTTCAAGAAACTTTCCAACTGAGCTCATCACTCGTTCTCCCGCTACCTTGGATGCAACATAAATATTGCAATCGTCTGCGTACCGGCAGAACACATGGCCCCGTCGTTCCAGCTCCTTGTCCAGTTCATCCAAAAGGATATTCGACAGAAGCGGTGACAGCGGCCCGCCTTGCGGGGTCCCTTCATTTCTCGCTTCCATCAATCCATCCTTCAGAATACCGGCTTGAAGATATCGATATAAAAGTGCGGTCACTCTTCGATCCTTCACCTTCCTCGCCACTCGGCTCATCAGCACATCATGATTGACTCGGTCAAAGAATTTCTCCAAATCAATGTCTACGACCCATCGTCTCCCGCTTTCCACATACTCCCGCGCTTTTGCCACGGCTTGATGCGCACTGCGTTTCGGTCGAAATCCATAACTCGATTCGGAAAATCCTCTGTCGAATATCTCACTCATTACTTGATGCATCGCTTGCTGGGTCAGTCGATCCAATACCGTTGGAATGCCAAGCTTGCGCACGCCTCCACCGGGTTTCGGAATTTCAACCTCCCGCACTGCTTCAGGTTGATACGTTCCTTTCAACAGCTCTGCCTTGATCCTCGGCCATTCCGCTTTCAAGTATTCACGAAGTTCACCAGTCGTCATTTTGTCGACACCGCTTGCCCCTCCGTTTTGCTCGACGCGCTTCAAAGCCTTGCTCATGTTACTCGCGTGAACGATCTGTTCCATGATCCTTAACATTTCCGGCTTAGGGCTGGCTCTCGTCACCGTGATTTTCACAGACGCTCCCGTTCCGGTACCTTGCAAGTTCCGCTCGCTACCTTCCGGACAGGCTTCAGGTATTTCATCCTTCTTTGCTGCGTCTTCTCAATCATCGAAATTCAAGTCCCTTTCCGTTACTTTACGTTCAGACCTTCCGCTTTTTTTTTGTTAAAAAAAAAACCTACTATGTCTTCTGCTGACTTCTCGTCGCTCTTCCGTCTGCCTCTCAGCAGTCGTAGCTTGTACAAGCAAGTAACGAGATCTCCCCGGGTAATGCGCACTCACCTTCACGCTTATGTCCGCCGCATCTACGTTCATGCTTTCCGTGCAAGAATTGGACTTTGAAGATAATTGCCTTCTCATCCAGCATGACCGCCTCGTATGCGATTCCTGTTCGTCAGACCAGCGCTTTGCCTGCGGCTTCCTTCAGATTCCACCTCGCGGTGGACACCCTTGCCGTCCGGCTAACAGTTCCCCTTGCCGGGTCTGTAAGAAACTTTCATTCTCAAGTAAGTGCGCCCTGCCGGGCGCACAACAAAAAATGCCGCGCGCGGTTTCCCGCGCACGGCATTCACAAAGGCAAAACTTAGTTTACAGCCTTTTTCAACGCCTTACCGGCGGAAAAAGCGGGAACCTTGCAAGCTTTGATCTTAAGCGCAGCGCCGGTCTGAGGATTACGGCCTGTGCGTGCTTTGCGGCTGCGAACTTTAAAAGTTCCGAAACCGATCAAAGCGACATTCTTACCCTTTTTGAGGGAAGCCTGGATGGTGTCAAAAGCGGCGTTAAGCGCTTCTGCTGCCTTGGCTTTAGATAATTTTGTCTTCAACGCAATTGCTTGCGTAAGTTCTGCTTTATTCACTTGATGCTCCTGTTATAAAAACCAAACGGAGTCGTTTTAAAAACGCCGGTTAGCTTTGTTGTTAATGAAATTCTTTTAAATGGTCACTCAAAAATCCTTAGATGCTAGGCGCAAGCAAGCGACTGAGGAGGCGTATACGGAAATACGCCTCACAAAGAAGCGCAGCTTGCAACGAAGCAGATGAGGGTTTTTCAGAGACCATTAGTACTGTTTCCACTCTTCGTATGCGTCACGGTTTAGTAGATCAGAAACAGCTTGTTTCGGTTCTTTGCCCTTGCAAAGAATATTGTAAACTTCTTCCATAATCGGAAGCGAAATCCCTTCGCGCTGGCAAATTTCATGGACGGCTTCTGCGGACGCAACGCCTTCCGCCACCATTTCCATCTCACCCAAAATTTCGCCGATTTTTCGGCCTTTGCCCAATTCACGCCCAACTTTTAAATTTCGCCCATGCTGAGAGAAGCAAGTCGTCATCAAATCACCCGCGCCCGAAAGTCCAAAAAAAGTCGTCGGATTAGCGCCCATTTTTACGCCTAGCCGGCTCATTTCAAAAAGGCCTCGGGTTAAAAGCCCCGATTTCGTATTGTCGCCGAAACCCAGCCCGTCACAGACACCCGCGGCGACGGCAACGACATTTTTTAATGCGCCACCCAGTTCGACGCCGGCCCAGTCATGTTGAACATAAATGCGGAAAAATTTATCTTTGAATGTCTCTTGAATCTTGGTCGAATATTCGGCTTTTTTGGACGCTGCCACCACCAAAGTCGGAATACCCCGGGAAACTTCTTCGGCGTGAGAAGGGCCGCTTAAAAT
>JAYSWD010000185.1:0-29952 GCA_043718225.1 Candidatus Omnitrophota bacterium | reverse complement strand
GCATCTTGCAGGCTTATTTAACAAATCCTCTCCTGATGATTTATGTAAACATGGATGAAATTCTCGATAATCTGCAAAAATTTCTCGACCGCCATCCGGATAAATTTTTCAGAATCGGCACCGGCCATTTGTCGGATTCGCTATCGCTCGATCACATTACGCATACATCGAAAATTCTCGTGCCCTTTTTCGCGAAGCAGAAAAACGCCGTGCTTGAATTCAAAACCAAAAGCGACAATATCAAAAACCTTTTAAATTTGAAACCCGAAGGCAAAACGATTGTGTCGTGGTCGATTAATGCCGGGCCAATTCAAAAAGAAGAAGAGCATAAATGCGCGACGATTGCGGAAAGATTAGAAGCCGCATCACAAATCGCAAAAATTAGCGGCTATCGTGTGGGTTTTCACTTTGACCCGATGATTGATTTCGAAAACTGGGAAACAGAATACGAAACGACCGTCAAAAAAATCGCTGCGGCAGTTCCGACTGATAAAATCGCGTGGATTTCGATCGGCTCTCTGCGCATGATGCCCGATTTGAAAAAGAAGATGCAGGATCGTTTCCCAAAATCAAAATTGCCTTACGGAGAATGGGTTAATGGTATGGACGGCAAATTACGCTATTTCAAGCACCGCCGCCTCGAACTTTACAAAGGCCTGGTAAAAATGATCGAAAATCATTTACCGGGAGTGACGATTTATCTCACGATGGAATCGCCTGAAGTTTGGCGCCGCGTGTTCGGGAAAGAATTTTCGCGTGAAGATATTTGCACCTATTTAGACCACGCCGGAAAAAACCCCGAGGCCGCTTTACTCCGCGATTAATCTATTCTGCCAAAGATACGCGCGTATCCTTCCATACACATCATAGAGGGCATAATACGAAGCCGATACCGCTCCGTTAGATCTTCAAATCCAAAGTAATTTAGAGCTTTGGAATAAGTACTAGTTAGAGAAATCTAATTCTCTCGAAGGTTCTTGTATTTAATTTGCCACAATCCGCTTCAACCTCAGCCAGCTATTTTCCTGACATATCTTTCAAGATTTCAGCAAAGCAGAAATCTTCAAAGGATCAAGTGGAAAACTTTTTTGGAATTCTTGAGACCTAAACAGCCGCTTTGATAATACTGATTTTCGAATAACTGGATTTGCGCACTTTGTTTTTCCGCTTTCAGCCCACCACCCAACATTGCGGAAAGAAATCGCTTTCGAAGTATTCGGATGCGAGTTCGGAGCGCAGCATCCGCTGTTTGAGCAGCTGAATGTTTCAAAAGCGATACTTCAAACCAATTGAAATTCTAATTTCTCATCTTGTTATCAGACTGTTCCAAGGTAAAGTCTGATGCATTACCAGTAATACACGCCTGATCCTGTGAGCCAACCATAATAGTAAGTCTGCCAAAGATACGTGCGCATCTTTCCGAACACGTCATAGAGAGCATAGTACAAAGCCGATACCACTCCGTTGGTATACCGGTAGTCCCATGACTGATAGACTTTTCCGTTGGAATGGAAAGTTTGGTTGATCGCCCGCAAAATAGTTCCGTTAGCGGCATATTGACCGTAATAAAGCAAGGCCACGACACCGTTCCTATAGCAATAATCCCACGACTCTCCGATTTTTCCGTTCGCGTAATAAGTCTGCGTGAGAGCTCGCAAGACAGTGCCGTTTGAATCATACGCGCCATAATAAAGCGTGCTCGCCACTCCATTCACATAGCGAAGGTCCCACGATTCGCTTACTTTCCCATTGGCGAATAAATTTTGAGTTGTCGCTTTCAAAATCACGGTTCCCGCGGAATCGTACTGCGCGTAATACATAACTGTGATGACGCCGTTCGTATAGCGGTGATCCCAAGTGTCGCTTACTTTTCCATTGGCGAATAAATTTTGACTTGTTGCTCTCAAAACCGTTCCCGCGGAATCGTATTGTGCGTAATACATAACTGTGGCGATACCACTCGTGTAGCGAGAATCCCAAGCTTCACTTACTTTTCCATTGGCGAATAAATTTTGAGTTATCGCTTTCAAAATCATTCCCGCAGAATCGTATTGCTTGAAATACAGCACCGTTGCAACGCCCTTCGTGTAGCGATAATCCCATGTCTCCTTAACTTTTCCGTTTGAATAAAAAGTGGAATTGACCACAGACGCAATCACGCCGTCGGAACCATATCGCGTAAACTGTTTCCCTGCCAAAACTCCGTTCACATAACTAAGACTTTCTTGAAATTTGAATAAAAAATCTTGTTTTGTTATTGTCAGCGACATATTTTTTTGCGTGTCATAAGTTATGCCAGACAAGTTGACCGTAACCTTTTGACTGCCGCCGAGATTGGTCAAAACTACACTCGCAGCGCTCCCGGTGCCTGTCCATTCAATCTTATTTAATCCGTAATCCATGAGGATGCTGATTTTGCTGGCAGGATTATCAATGCGCTGAAGCCGCGCTTCGCTACCATTTTTGTCGGCGAACACCACAAACTGGCCGTCGGGGGAAACGTCATAAACTTTGAAAATGTTGTCTCCATAACTTTCAATCGCATAAGCGGCCAGCGTCTGCTCCACACCAGTTTTTAAATCAAGCAGTCTTAAACCTTTTCCAAGAAAACTCCACACCGGAACAATTTGAAATGCGAAATTATTATTTGATATTGCTCGCGTCCAGCCTTCGGGTAAAACTTCGCCCAAATCTAAATGACCGTCCGGCCGAATAGCTAAATTAAATGTTCTCCTGACTGCGGGCATATCCCTCACCCTGAAAACACCATGGGTATGAATTGAAAATTGCCCGCTTCCTATGTTGTGGATCTCATCAATCCGTGAAGCTCCGTTCAAATAATCGGGAAGCCGAACTGACCCAACCAAAGACATACTTAATAATTCAATGACCTGAATGACTGGTCCCCCATTAAATTCATATGCCACAACTAAATATTTCCCATCACTTGACTCATTGACTATCAAAGTGGGGTCGCTCACGCCAGGACCTGAGATGAACTGCTGTGTGTCCCTTGCAAGGTCATAAATAATAAGCCCTTCATCGTCGGATCCGTTATAGCGGCGAATTTCCCGCACACCGTCTTCAGTGCCGATCAAACCAATACAAGTTAAATATCCGGAATCGGGTTGCGTGCATTGGCCGGATAAAAATGTTCCGGTAGGAATTTCTAACGTGGTATCTGCTGGTTGTAATGCTCCTACGTCTTCAAAAGAGGCTGCAGGATCTACATCGTTCATCATCGTTTCCTCTGAAGGATTTTCGACAGACTGAAAAGGGCTAACTACCGAGATTTGCTGTTTATTATTCAGAGCAGTCATTTGATCGGCAGCCAAAACATTCTGTGAAAGCATCAGTCCCACGATTTGAAGTACCGCGATAATTTGATTTATCTTTACCGTTTGATTTTTCATCGTCTTATTCCCCTTTTTTATGTAAGCGCTTACATTTAAGCGCAAATTTTTTTTACCGAATTCTCTGAACTGATTTTCTTCTCACAAGCTCAACCGGATAAAGAATCCGGCCGGCCAAAAAATTTTCGTCATCTTTTTTTTCATTGCTCACCAAATGGCCCGCTAATTGTTTCGCGGCCCCATAAGCCATGTCATATAGCGGCACTTGAATACTAGTAAGCGAAGGCGAAAAAAGCTCTCCTCTTGGCTCATTGTCATAGCCCATGACCGAGATTTTATGAGGACAATTAACCTTTAATTCTTTTAAGCGGCGCATTACGCCAAAGGCCATATCGTCGTTCAAACAAAAAATGGCCGTCGCGGAAGGGTTCGCCTTAAGCAGATTATCCATAATATCCGCCGCCTTTTGTTCCTGGAATTCACCGCACATGATTTGATGGGGTTTAAGTAGAATTTTTTGCTTCGCTAATCCTTCCCGGAATCCTTTAAGGCGCGCATCGCTGTCGCTGGAATCCGCAGGCCCGGCCATTACCGCAAAACGCCGGTGCCCCTGCGCCAACAAATACTCCGCCGCCAATCGGCCGCCCTGCAGGTGATCGCCCGCGATAAAATGCATCTTCTTACTTTCTTCCGCATCATTCAAAATGACGCAGGGAATATTTGATTTTTCTAAAAAAGTTTTTCCCGAGAAGAAAGCGCGCCAATGCGTCACAATCAAGGCATCAATTCCCTCCCCTGTTTGAAAATTGTATTTGTCCCATTTCATTTTTTGGCATTTCAGCATCACGATTTTTAATTTATAGTCCGTATCAAGCAAGCCATCCGCGACACCGGCAAGAACTTTAGAGTAATAAGGCTCGAGAAGAATCCCTTTATGATGTGGAATCAATACGCCGACCGTCATAAAACGCGCGCGCATGAGCTGAACAGCCGAACGGTTCGGGGTGTAATGATGCTGCTCGACTAGTCTTTCGATTTTCTTCAAAGTGTCCGGCGCCACCTTGTGGCGTGTTTCAGTATTTACCGCGCGTGAGATCGTCGCGATAGATACGCCCGATTTTTCCGCTATTTCGTAAATTGTCATTTTCCGCATAATTGTTCCTGTTTTATGTAAGCGCTTACACTATTAAACTACTTTCATCGGTACATTTTGTCAAATCGAAAATTGCCAGCAATAAGAGAAGCTTTGCGACGGCTCAAATAGATCGAACATGCTATAAAGCCAGACCAGGCGCCTTTCATCTTCTCCTCCGAATTCCCGAAGATTTTCATTTATTAAATTGCCCCGATGAAAGTTTCATCCATAGCCTGACTTCTTCCCAGGTCCCTGCCCGATGCCCACCGGCCCGCCGCGCTGTTATCTTAAAGTTGAAAAATAATTATCAAACCACACGACTTTTCGGAGGACTCAATATGCAACTCAAAAATCACTTGATAGGCGGCCAGGTTAAACATGTCATGACGGATAATCCGATTTGCTGCTCGCTTAACACACCGCTTACGGTAGTCGCGCGCAGTATGAATGATTTCAATTGCGGCGAAATTCCTGTACTGGACAGCAACCATGAACCGATCGGTGTTATTACGGACCGTGATATCACTTGCAGGTCAGTCGCTGAAGGCAAGAATCCGCTGAAGATGACGGCCGCAGACTGCATGACCCGCGAATGCATCACGGTCGGATTGGACGCAAGTATTGACGAATGCTGCGCGATCATGAAAGAACATAAAATCCGCCGCCTGCCGGTGGTTGATGAGTTTGGCTGTTGCTGCGGTATTGTCTCTCAGGCCGATATCGCGCTTTATGCGCCGAAAGAAACCACGGGCGAGGTTTTGCAGGAAGTATCGAAAGCAGCCTGAACCCGGCGCATCAAAACAAACGCGCCGCCGGGGAATTTATTTTTTCACCTTTTTTTTGGGTTTGACGGCTTTTGCGGGCTTCGCTTTTTCGGCTTTTACCGGAGGAGCGGAAACAATGGCTGTATTTCCGCGGTTATCATTCCCTGATTTACGGGCCGTGAAACATTCTTTGCAATAAACAGGACGGTCGCCCGGCTTGAAAGGCACTTCTGTGTTCTTTTTGCAATCCGCGCAAACCACTTGATACATTTGGCGCGGCGGCAAGGTTGGCAAAGGCCGCTGAGGCTGAGAATATCCGAAAGGATTTTGCTGATGCGACGCATTCTGCTGCTGGCTGCTTTGCCGAATCTCACCGCGAATCTCAAATAAAATATTCGAGATGCGGCTATTCACCTGGTCCACCTTACGCTCCACGATTTCGAGCCGCTCAACAAGCTTCGCCAAACCCTCAATGATCGTCGGCATCATCGGCGCGTCAATTTCTTTTTTGCCCTTCTTTGAAACCTTCAATTTCTTTACTTTCGCCATAAATTCCCCCGAATAGCTTTAAATATTTACAAGCGGCTGTTGCTTCAGACGGATCAGCACAGCTTCAAGCCGGCCGTCACTTTTTTTACTGACATAAACTTTCACCCGGTCGCCCATTTTAAGTTCCATCATCGCTTTGACGTCTTGAAAACGGGTTGTGGAAACCACATAAATTTCGGACGTATCCGAGCGCCCTGATAATAGCCTTTTTTGAATAACAGTAAATGACTGCTTCACCGGATTAAGCGCCATGACAGCCCCATCAATACTGCGCGAACCCACCCATAACGCAATCAGTCCGGTAAGAACCAGAATAATTAAAACTAATACGGCCTTTTTCATGGAATTCCTTTCATAAAATTCTTGTGAAGAGATTATAGTCGAATACAGACTAACGACGAAAGACTTAACCTGCCGGTTGGCAGGCAGGGACTGGCTCCTGATAGCGAGATTTACGAGCAGCCGGAGCCAAAAAACACGGGAAAGATCGGGTAAACTTATCCTGGGATTTCTCCGTCTGTAAGCCTCCCACCCACTTTGCAAACGCTCTCAAAATAAAACACCCCTAGGATTCGAGTTCCAGGCCAAGCACTGGCTGCCTGTGAAGACTAGGGTGTTTTATTTTGAGGAACCAATTAGAGAACTGGATACCGGTCGGAGTTTAACCTCGAGCGGCACGGGGGCCGGGAATGACAAATAGCAGCGGTTTTAAATCATGATTTGCTTAGTTTCTAAAAACTCGCGGACAACAGTCTTGAAGCCTTGTAATCCGCTTGCGGCTAATTCCGATTTAATTTGATTCAAAATCGCGTAATCAGCCTGCCTATCAAACCACATATGAAAGCTGATCTTATCTTCATAAACCGCAAAGGTGGAAGCGGTTTTGCATTCCCGTAAATTGCTCTGAACTATATCAGCGCCTTTCTTGAGGTCTTCTTCATTGGCAAAAGTAATTTCAACCAGGGCTAAAAGCGATTGCGACATATATTATCCTAAGAGTTAATATTATTGAGACACGCCTATTATATTCTAACCATAGCAAGAGTCAGGTGGTTCCTTACAGCCTAAACCACAACCGAGACACCCGTTAATATCTGCCATTTCAGCTCTTCATGCGCGCCGTTAATATTTTGATACAACAGAATCGGCATCGCAAAAAAAGCGGACATATGCTCGGTTAAATCGGCCTGGAGGCCGGGCGAAAACCAAAGCGACGTTCCGCCGCCATCCATAAACTTGGAACCGTCCGGTTCGCGGTCGCGCCGCGCCCATTCCTGTTTCAGTTCCGTCACCAGGCTCAGGTTAGGATAATTGCCTAGCTTGCGCAAAGCCACCGATGTCCCCGCGCTCGCGCGAAAAACATCGCCATAATATTGCGACTTGCTGCGGCCTCGCAAAAAATATTGAAAACTGCCTGCAACGGAAATCCGGTCTTTAAAGCGCCGCGAAAGCGCGAGGCCGAAATCCGCGTCCCATGACCCACTGCCGGGCTGGCTCTCGATTTCAAATTTATCGCCGTTCTCTTTGCGTCTTGAAGTCACGCCGCTGGGGAATTTAATTCCCGTAATCAACGCGGCTTCGACGCCTTCTTTCCAAAAACGGTATTTGGTTCCGAAACGCATATCGCCGAATCCCGTGGCGCGGTCTTGAGAGCCCAAGCGCGAATGCGAATCAATATCAATTGATAGCTTGGAAACGACCGGAACGTTCAAATCAATCTGAAAATCATCTAACACGCCGTATGCCAAAGTCGTGTGGTAATACTCTTCGCGATTTTTGCCATGCACATGATGTCCCCGGTGGTGAAGATTATGCGCCGTGCGAGCATCCAGCGTGTGATAGCGTTTCTGATTAAATGTAAACACCGCCGCCGAGCGGTTTTTGCCGAGCGTAGAGGCAGTCGGTGAATTAATCATTGCCCCGCTTGAAAGCCCTTCTTCATAGTCGGAATTCGGGTCAAAAGAAACGTGGCTGGCGCAGGGCCAGGCTGATCCTGAAATAAAAAATATAAATAAAATTAAAAATGATAACGAACGCATCCTTATTCTCCTTCTTTTTGCAGGCAAGCTACAAAAAGGTAGCCGCCTCGAATATGAGGAAGGTTGATACCTTTCCTGTGCCTTAGTGCACAGGAAAAAAGCATTACAGTATTGGCGGGCGGTCGTGCGGGAAAAGTGTGCCGGCGGAAAACAATAAATTAGTCTGGGACCATAAAAAATTAGAAATCGCGGCATCGGACAAAGCGGGGGTTTCGGGAAAATCAAACGGATGCGCGGATGGCGCAAACCCTGAATGCAAAAGCAAAGGATTGGATGGGGCCTTGGTGAATTCAGCGGCTTTTTCACCCGCAAGCACGGCAGGCGCAGCATTTTCTAACACTGCACCACTTAAGCAAATTCCGCGCGAAGCGGTGGAAACTTCCGGCGCGCGGATGCCGGATAAAATCAAAATGCTTATTGCAAGACAGGCCAAAACTTTTTTCATGCGGCAATTTTATCCGGTACGTCAAGCAGGGCGCGCGCGTCAATCGCGAGTGCATTCATCTGCTCTTTGCTTTGCGAATCGTAAAAGCCGCGGATGCGGCCGGCTTTATCAACCAAAATAAATTTGGAACTGTGCAGCCCGGGATTATCGGCCAGGGCCATCATAAAATTTGAGGCGATTTTTTTTAAGCTTTCCATATCCCCTGCTAAAAAAGTCCAATGCTTCGGGCCCACGCCGCGATTCACATACTCAGCCAATACTTGCGGAGTATCAAAATTGGGGTCCGAAGTAAAAGAAACATAATTCATATTTTGGACCTGCCGGGCAAGTTTCCCGAGTTTCAGAGTCATCAAGGGGCAGATATCGGGACAGCGCGTAAACATAAATGAAGCGACCCAAGGTTTGCCTGCCAAATTTTTTGAGTCAAAAGCGGCATTATTTTGATCGATCAAAATAAAATCCGGCGCCGCACCATAGTCAGGCAAGCTAACCGCTGTTTTATTTTGCTGCCAATAAAAAGCGGTGAAAAGCACCGTTAAAATAATAACCGGAACGGCAATGATAGAGAGCAGTTTAGAAATAGGAATTTTCATTTACGGATTGTAAGCTAATTTAAGAAAAAAGAAAGGGGAGCCGAAGCTCCCCTTTCCTTCTAACGGATTACGCCGCTTATTTTGAGCAGCAGTTTCCGCAGTCTTTGCAGTTGTCGCATCCGCTCTTGCAGCAGTTTGCGCAATCGCCTTTGCAGCAAGTTGCACACTTGCTGCCCATGCCGTCATGCATGGAGCATTTGCCGCCGGAAGAAGCGCAGCCTAATGCAAGAAACGGAAGTAAAACTAAAAGTAACATTAATTTTTTCATAAATTCTCCTGATAAATAAAAAGTAAAAAGATTCCGCGCCTTGAAGCGCCGGATCTTAAATCAAGAGCGAGCGGACAAGGATATAGATCGGCGGAGAAGAAGCGAGAAAAGGTTTGGATTTAAAAAGAAACGACTGCGGAGAAAATTGCTTTTTTGCCGTGAGCACGAACGGTAAATCGAGAGCGTGCACGGGCTGGGTTTTAACGGCAACATTCTCAAATTGATCGGTATTATAACGCGGCGCGCAGTCCGCGCGTTTTTGTTTTTCCTCCGCGCCTTCGGCGCGACCGGTTTTTGCCGCATCGGAATGATGCTCGCAATGCATCGTGGCTGCCGGTTGAGCGGAACGCTCAGAGGCAAAAGAAGCAGGCGCGCAATAGCAATTGCTGAGTAGAGAGAAAACAAACATCCATGCCATTAGGAAAGCCGGGATTTGGAACCATCGTTTAGTCATACATTATAGTTTACACGCTAAAAAGTCTAATGCCTAGGGGACCCTTTTATGCCAGAATACGTTTTTAATAACAAACTTTTAAACTTCTCAAAAAAGACGAGTCTCAAGGCGCGGACAAGCGCCCGCGGAGGCGTAGTAGAAACCTACGCCGCACAAGGAAGCGATGAACGCAACGATGAGAATGGCTTTTTTTAGAAGTTTTTGGAGACTGCGTGGGATTTAAGAAAGAAGCTGAGCTGGTCCAAAGCCTCAAATGGCGCTATGCCGTTAAGCAATTCGACGCCGCAAAAAAAATTCCCGCTGAAACGTGGAAAGCCCTGGAGGACGCCTTAGTGCTTACTCCTTCTTCTTATGGTCTGCAGCCGTGGAAGTTTCTAGTCGTGACCAATCAGGAACTGCGCGAGAAACTGGTAGCACACTCCTGGAATCAGCGCCAAGTCGCCGACTGCTCGCATCTGGTGGTTTTTTTAACGAAAACAAAAATTGATGCCGCGGATATTGACGCTTGGATTGCACGCCTCGCGGAAGTCCGCGGGACAGCATCCGAATTGCTTGCCGGATATCGCAGTATCATGCTCGGCGATATCGTCGAAGGTCCGCGCGCGCAATATTCCGCGGACTGGGCCGCGCGCCAGGCTTATATCGCTCTCGGTAATTTAATGACCAGCGCGGCGACACTTTCAATCGATACCTGTCCCATGGAAGGCTTTGTGCCCGCAAAATACGACGAGGTTCTCGGTATTCAGCATTCAGAATGGACCACGACCGTGCTCTGCCCCTGCGGCTACCGCAGCCCGGATGACAAAAACGCGAAGATGATCAAAGTCCGCTTTGACTCTAAAAAAATCATCGAATACCGCGCCTGAGCTTTCTCCGCATCACTAACTAAGATTGATTTGGAATCGGATTGATAAGCAATCGGATTTCATCTTACAGTTTTTAAAATTCTTTGAATTTGGCGTGATTTCGTTTTTGAAAAGCGTGTATAATTTTTGTAGAACTACATACCTAACCCGGAGGAATTTATGTTATCCAAAAAAATCCAAAAAGCTCTGAACGCTCAAGTCACATCCGAAAATGTTTCCGCGCATTATTACCTGGCCATGGCCTCATGGTGCGATACGCATGCTCTTCCCGGCTCGGCAAAATTTCTTTATGTGCATGCCGAACAGGAGCGGATTCACATGATGAAACTTTTTCATTATATTAATGATACCGGCGGACACGCGATCGTTGAGCCGTTCAAAAATCCCTCCGATGATTTTAAATCCATCGACCAGGTTTTTAAACTTGTGGCCGAGAACGAGAAAAAAATCACGCATGAAATCAATGATCTGGTCGACCTTTGTCTGGCCGAAAAAGACCATTCCACGTTCAACTTTCTGCAATGGTATGTGGCCGAACAGCATGAAGAAGAAAAACTTTTCCGCGACCTACTCGATCTTATGAAACGCACCGGCACCGACGGACGCGGGCTTTATTTCATCGACAAAGAAATCGGCAGCATCGCCAATAAAGTTACGGCGTAGAAACAGAATCGCGAAGCTCTGCAGAGCGAGCGTCCGCGCGCGATTATCCCCCACTTGATCGGGGACCCAGAACTGGATTCCCGCCTTTTCGGGAATGACAAAGGAACTATGATTACCGTACGCAAAAGCAGCGATCGCGGGCATTTCAACCACGGCTGGCTAGACACTTATCATTCTTTTTCATTCGGCGATTATTTTGATGCCGACCACATGGGCTTCCGGGCTTTGCGCGTAATCAATGAAGATATCATCGCTCCCGGGCAGGGATTTCCCACTCACAGCCATCATGACATGGAAATCATCACTTATATTCTTGAAGGCGAGCTTGCCCACAAAGACAGCATGGGAAATGAAGAAACCATCAAGACCGGAGAATTACAGCGCATGAGCGCGGGACTCGGCGTGCGCCACAGCGAATATAACGCGTCAAAAAAAAATCCCTGCCATTTACTGCAAATCTGGATTAATCCGGCAGAAAATGGCGCAAAACCCGGCTACGAACAAAAGCTATTCGAACACACCGGGGAAAATTTACAGCTTGTTGCTGCGCCGGAGTCATCGGTTGAGCCGAAGGCTCAGAGACTAAAAATAAAGCAGGACGCGAAAATATACCTGGGACGTTTTAAAAAAGGCAGCACGGAAACTTATCCTCTGACTACGGAAAGGCATGCCTGGATTCAAATGATTTCGGGTGAATTATCTTTGAATGGAAAACATCTTCATACAGGCGACGGCGCGGGAATCTCTGCAGAAATACAGCTTCAATTTGAATGCCTGGCGGACTGCGAATTTTTACTTTTCGATTTAAATTAAATGCCCGCTTCCAGGCCCCTTGTTCTTGTTACCGGCGCAACCGGATATATCGGCGGAAGGCTCATTCCCCATCTGCTTGAAAAAGGCTGGCGGGTACGCGCTGCCGGCCGTTCACTCGCCAAACTCAACTGCCGCTCTTGGTCAACGCATTCTAACGTTGAGCTGATTGAAGTCGATGTGATGAATAAAAAAAGCCTCGCTCATGCCGCAGAAGGCTGTCGATCCGCTTTTTATCTTGTCCATTCCATGCTGCCGGGACAAAAAGATTTTGAAACCGCCGATCGCATTGCCGCTACAAACATGCAAGAGGCCGCAAAAGCAGCGGGCCTTGAAAAAATGATTTATCTTAGCGGCTTAGGCGATCAGAACACTCAGCTCAGCAAACATTTGCAATCGCGCATGGAAGTCGCCCGGATCTTAAGCTCAGGCCCTGTCCCGGTTACGGTTTTGCGCGCCGCAATGATTATCGGATCAGGCAGCGCTTCATTTGAAATTTTACGCTATTTAGTGGATCGTTTGCCGGTCATGATTACCCCGCGCTGGTTGGAAACCCCCAACCAACCGATTGCGGTCCGCAATGTGATTGAATATTTATCGGGCTGTCTTGAATCGCCACTCACCACGGGAAAAACTTTCGACATTGGGGGCACCGATATTTTAACTTATCGTGAATTGATGAAAATTTATGCGAAAGTAGCCGGGCTGCCACCGCGGCTGATGATTCCTGTTCCGGTACTAACACCGCGCCTTAGCTCTTATTGGATTCATCTGGTTACGCCCGTTTCCGCATCATTAGCACGACCGCTCGCGGAAGGACTGCGTCATCCGGTGGTATGTCTTGAAAATAAAATTCACGAAATTCTTCCTCAAAAACTACTTTCCTGCCGTGAAGCCTTTCAGCTTGCACTGAAAGTTCAACGCAACGATCAAATTCCCTCCCACTGGACCGATGCAGGCAATATTCCACCGGTGGAATCCGCCCAGCTTGGTGATGCCAAGTGGGCAGGTGGAACTTTGCTTTGTGATATTCGCAAAGCAGAAACGATTTGTTCCATTGAAGCTGTATGGAATGCCATTGTGTCCATCGGCGGAAAAACCGGTTGGTATCATGCCGACTGGCTCTGGAGCTTGCGCGGTTTCATCGACCGCATTTTTGGGGGTGTTGGACTGCGCCGCGGCCGCAGTCACGCACATGAGCTACGCAGCGGTGATGCGCTTGATTTCTGGCGCGTAGCAGATTTGAAAAAAAATGAAAGACTCCTGCTCGCGGCGGAGATGAAACTTCCCGGGAAAGCTTCGCTTGAATTTTTAATTAAAAGAACAGGTCCAAACAGTTTATGTGTGGAGCAAATCGCAAGATTTAGGCCAAAAGGCTTATGGGGGATTCTTTATTGGTATTTGGCTTTCCCACTGCACGGATATATTTTTTCAGGTATGCTGAAAAAATTAATTACCCGGGCTGAACGACTTTAACCTGCCATTTTTTCCCATAAACCACGCGCGAAACCAACGCGCTCGCGATATTATCCCCCGTTGCGTTTACTAAAGTCGCCGGCGGATCCACAATCGTTCCAACCATCGATATAATCGGCAGTCCTTCAAGCGGAAATCCATAAAGGTTCACGATCAGCATTTCACCCAAAAATCCGCCGCCCGGAATACCGCCCATGACCACACCGCTCAAAACCGCGACGCCTACCGCCAGAGCGTAAGCTTCAAAGCCGGAAAAGGGTATGCCGAAAACCTGATGCAGTAGCGCGATTTTGACAATTGCCGCAAGGCATGAGCCCGATTTATGAATCACTCCGCCGACCGGAATGACGATTTCGCTCGTTTCACGCGGAATTCCCATACGGTCCGCCGCCTGCAAATTGGATGGAATAGTTGCGAGGCTGCTGCCTGTGCCGAGCGCGGTCAATGCCGGAGGAATAATATTTTTCCAAAACACCGGAATCCATTTCGTGCCGCCCGCGAGAAAAGCATAAAGCGTGAAGAAAATAAAAAAGTAAGAAAGAGAAAAAGGATAATATAGCGCGGCGATTTGGCCATAGGTGCCCATAATTTGCGGTCCCATTTCCGCCACGAGCGCGGCAAAGTAAACACCCAGTCCCAGCGGAGCAATCAGCATAATCAGGCGCATAACTTTCATCATAACGGCGTTGCCGGAAATAAAATGCTGCCGGAAAACTTCGCCCTGCTTCCCCGCCGCATGCGAGGCCCAGCCGATAAGCGCCGCGAAAATAATCATCGCCAGCATATTTTTCCGGGAAAGCAATTCACCAAAATCAGCCACAGTAAAAGCTTCGACAAGTGATTTGCCCGCATTCCAGGGCTTCATCTCAAGGCCCGTCTGCATGGAAAGCTGAATCGTCGCGGCCGGAGGAAAAAAGTAAACCCCCGCGAGCATCACAATCGCTGCAAGCACGCTGGCGGCGGTAAAAACAATCATCATCCAAATTAAAATCCGGCTCAGTTGCTTGCCGCTGCCCATGCCCGCGATCGTGGCGGCAATCGAGAAGAAAACCAGCGGAATAACGGCGGTAGAAAGTAAATTAAGCCAAATTATTCCGATCGGTTTCAATCCAACTGCAAGAGCGGGCAGAAAAACGCCGAGCAGTGCGCCCGCAATAATCGCGCAAAACAAAATCAGCGATTCGGAGTAACTTTTCAGAGCCTTTAACAAACTCATACTTTTTCCTCCGCCGGGGCCAAATTAATCAGGCGCCGTATTAATTCCGGATAACTTAAACCCGCTTTTTGCGCCGCCAAAGCAAAGTCTTCGTCCTTCGCGAGCATCGGATTGGGGTTCGCCTCAATAAAAAAAACTTCGCCTTCGGGGGTCAGGCGCAAGTCCAAGCGCGCCGCGCCGCGGATTCCGAGCGCGCGGTAAATCCGTTTTGATAATTTCTTGATTCTATCTTCCAGCTCACCGGAGATATCATCGGCAAATTTATTTTTAATCCCCCATTTCTTGCGGTAAGTCTCATCCCACTTGGCTTTATAGGTGGCAATTTTCGGGTCTTCATCATCCACCCGCGAAAAAACCATTTCACGGAACGGAAAAACTTCCAGGCGCACATCGCCGATAATACCGACATAAATTTCGCGGCCCGAAATAAATTGTTCGGCGATCACATCCTGCTTCAGAGTTTCATGCAGAAATTCAACGCGCTCGCGGAATTGATCGTCATTGTCCACAACCGAGGCCTGGGAAATTCCGACTGAGGCTTCCTCTTTCAAGGGTTTTACAAAAATAGGAAAAGTTAAGCGCTTGGGCCGATGCACTTTTTTCCTAAACGGCAAAATCACGAATTGCGGTACCCGGATGCGGTGATGCGTCAAAATCTGCTTGGCTAAACCCTTATTTTTGCACAGTGTAATCGCCGTTGCGCCGCAGCCCGTGAAAGGCACGCCTGTAAGTCGGAGAAAAGCCGCGATATCGGCTTCATGCGCGGCGCTGTTTTTGAATCGCTCAACTAAATTAAAAATAACGTCCGGATTGAACGATTCGATTTTTTTCTGAAAAACCGAAGTGTCGTCGTAAACTCCCAGCAGTTCAAACGGAAATTCCAGTTCGCGCAAAGCGGCCGCAACATGCGCTTCCGTCTGCCAATCGGGTAATTTTAATTCTTCGGTATAATCTTTGTCGTGAGGAAACGCAGAAAGTGTGTTAAACGCTACCAAAACCCGGGGGACCGTCTTCATGAATCCCCCATCAGAAACAACCCCAGTGGAGGAAGCTCGAATTTGGGCTGGATGTGGTCTGCGACCATAAACGCGCACGCGACAACGAAGGCGTGCTCTGTAGCACGTCGAGAAGGAGCAACGCCGCAGACGGCTCAAAAGCGAGGCTTCTTTTGTCAAAAATCATTTGGATCGTTTAAACTTTCCAGTAAATAGATAGGTTGAAACAAGCGTCGAAACAAATGCCGAAGCCTGCATGTCGGTATTCTGCTGTCCTTCCCGCACAAACAAGCCCAATTCGCCCGCGCGGCGCACAAGCCGCTTCATTAACTGATCGATCGTATAGCGTTTTTCTTTAGTCCAATATGCAACCGCGCGCACAAGGTTGTCATTCGCCTTGCGCAAATAATCGGCGGCTTTCAGTGCTGAACGTTCTTCTTCCTTATCCGTAAAAAGTGATTTCAAATCGCGATCATAAAAATGCGGATAAGTATCTTCGTACAGTTTCGTTTTCCGTTTGAAATAAGTTTTGAGTTTCATGTTAAGCCCCGCGAATTCACGCAAGTCAGGCTTCGGCAGACAAACCGGCGCTTTACCGTGCAAATTTCTCATGAGTTTATCGACGAATTCCAGTTTTTCGAGCGCTTTCCAGCCTTTGTATTTTTTACGCCAATTTAATCCCGGCGTCAGCCAAATCGCGAAAGTCTCCGCGAAATCTTCATCGGGATGGCTTTGCGCGTACCAGTTTTCAAGATGAATCACATAACTTCTGCTGTAGGGCTTCGGATGGTATGTATCGGGATATTCCGTGGCCGCTGATCCGAATAAATTACGCCAGGCCGGTTTGCGGTAAAGACCGTAAGCGTAGGAGTACGCATGCCCCGCTTCATGGCGCATGAGCTTCATGAATTCGGTGGTGCTGCCGCCCTCCACCTCGAGAATCATTTTCTTTTCCAGTTTGCGCAGGCGTGGGCTCGCGAGATAAAAAGGAATTCCGATCGCGGGCACTCCGACGGGGCAAAACCATTCGTCGGCCAAAAAACAAGGCGGTTTAAAACCCAGGTTTTTGGCGGCTAAATCCGCGTACAAACGGGCGATAAGCGGCTTAAGCGCCGAGCCTTCAATTTGAAGACCGAGCCGGCTGATGGTTTCATTCATCAGCTTTTCTTCTTTAATTCGCTTCCAAGGTAAGGGATTCATGGCGCGCATTATAGCAGAGGCCGAAAAAGTCCCTACAAAAGCCCCCTCTTTTAATATCAGCAGCCGACGGGCATACTTTTAAAGGGTCATGTTTTCATAAGAGGAGCCGAAATAAAACACATGTCATTTAACCGATGGTTATGTTTTTCTATAGCTGCATTCGTCTTTCTTGTTTCTTTTCCGGAATCGCCCCGGGCAGAGGAAGAAATCCTTCCCATTGAAGGTATTGTTTATGACTCAAAAAAGCCGGCTGAATCTTTTGCGGTCATCGCCGGAAATATCTATAAAGTCGGCGAGCGTTACCAGGACTATGCAATAACAGAAGTGCGGCAAGACCGGATTTTGGTAAAAAATTCCGCCGGGGCAGTTTCGGAAAAGCGCCTTACAGGCGGTAATCACTCCGCGGTTTCACAACCTGTTGCGGATAAACTCGCAATTCCCGACCCGCTTCCTACGTTTGCCCGGAAAGAACCGGATGTTCAAACCACGCCTGCCAAGCCGATACTCGATTTACTGGAACAAATTAAAAAATGGTTCAAAAATTTTGACCTAGGAGCGCTAAAAAATTATGCTTCTGAAATTTCAATTATCGCTGATCTTCGCAATCTCCATACCCGGGCTCAGATTTTCGCGGTGGAAGAAGGCCAGGATCAAACTTTAAATTTGGACGCGCTCATTAAAAGCGAAGGTGTGGACCCCGCATACAAGAAAAATAAAAATGGCTATCGCTATCGGGTGGAAGCGGCTGGCAGCGACGGAGTACGGGTGTATGCCGACCCCATTCAGGGTAAAGACAAATCCAAGCATTTTATGACAGACGAAAACGGCCAAATACACGTTGAATTGGGCAGCCCTGCCTCAGAAAGAAGCCCTTTGTGGAACCAATCCGCGGAACTGCAGGGGCTGACTTCCCAATCGCCCGAAGAGCAGGGCGCTTTTTCCGAGAGTTCCGAACAAAGCGGAGAAGAAGAAAACGAAAACCGGGCCCTTACTTAAAATGCCGCCGGCTTAAAATTTTTCTGAAGCCAAAGTTGAACAACTTTGACTTTATCGCCCTGAATTTCAATGCTTCCGTTTTTGACCGTCCCGCCCGCGCCGCTAAGAGATTTTAATTCCTTGGCAATGCTATTTAAACGGTCAGAGCCATAAGTATGCAAACCGGCGATCACCGTCACATATTTTCCGGTTCTTTTTTCCAAATGAATCTTAGGTTTGGGCGAATCAGGACTTTTAGGTAAAGCGCGAGGTTTTGGAGTATCATCGGAACTGAGTGTCCAGCCCGGACCACTTGTCATTTTGGACATTATTGGGGCTCAAACTCGGGGAAGTTCAACAATTCCTCCGAACCAGTATTGCTGCACAATTTTCAAAGCATCAACAAGCTGATTAAATTCATACGGCTTCGTAACAAAAGAATTGGCGCCCAGGTTGTAGCTGAGAAGAACATCGCTTTTATTATTGGAAACGGTAAGCATAATGACGGGGATTTTTTTAATTGCCGGATTCGCCCGAATTTCTCTTAATGCCTCAAATCCGTTTTTTTTAGGCATATTCAGGTCCAGAAAAATAATGCCGGGAACCGGCGCTTGCTCGGGAGTCGGGTACTTACCGCGGTGCAAAAGGTAATCCATCAGCTCTTCGCCGTCTTCAACACGGCGGATTTCGTTGGCAAGGCCTACTCGCTTAAACGCTTCCTTCACAAGAACAACAAAATCATCGTCATCTTCTGCCATTAAAATAAGTGCGGGGTTTTTTCCCTCCATAGAGCCCTCCTTCTTGATTTAAATTATATCACGCCCAGCAGAAGCCCGAAAATCTTCAAAAAAAGCGCAATAAAAAAAATATTTCACTTTTTCTTAAAATTGGCTCAATTTTTGATAAAACATGGTCGATTTATTTATAGACCAAAAGCACGTTCGCGTATCCTAGGTCTCATCCTACTTTATTCTGAGGTGAGACACAGCCCTGAGTCTTGTTTTGAAATGACGAACTCGTCATTTCAGCTTTACCGAAGCGCTAGGCGGAATTATGACCCGGGAAAAAATACCTCAGTGCGGAAACTGGCTCAAACTTGTTGAAAGCCTGGCTTTGAAAAAGCATGACGAAGACGGGGGACAAGTTTTTCAGGGGGATTATTTCCGCTTTTTAGGTTTTAGCGCGGCAGAAGGTTTTTGTGAATGTTATGTTCCCCGCCTGGGAAGCCGGTTCTGGATTAAATTCGATTATCTCCACCCCATTCAAGACCTCGACCTCATTTTAAATCTCGAAATCGAAGTTCCCGTTCAATTTAAGCATCCCACCGATAAAATTCGCGCTGTCCGGAAGTTTAACGATGTTCTTGTGAGTCTGATCAAGGCGTGTTGCGGTACTTGACGAAACGCCTATAACCAACCAAGGAGAACTGAATGAAAATAAAAAAACAATCCCGCGGCTTCGCCTTAGGCAAAAAAAGATACAGCTTCAAGATCGCGGGCTGTCAGACCCAGATTAAGCGTCCCGTTGACCCTTCTAAAAATAACGACGACTGGCTTAAAACTTTTTATCTGAACTGACGAGCCAAAATTTAATAGCTCGTCATCCTCGCGAAAGCGGGGATCCAAAAACACCAGCGAAAAAATAATTCGCATCTTCATTCAAATATAATACCGACAAGCCCTTTCTGTCTCCCTCTGCGCTATAATACGCGCATGATTGAAAAATTTACTTTTGAAGTTTGCGCCCCCAAAATCCCGCCTCAAACTAAAATCATCCTCGTTAAAGACCTGTCGGAATTGCGTAATCACGTTGTGATGAAGCTATTGTCCTATCTGATTTATTATGACAATGAACTGAAAGTCGAAGTCAGCGCGGATATGCATTACAAACCCGACCTCATGATCCCGGGCGACCATGGTGTGCCCAAGCTTTGGATTGACTGCGGAAAAATCGCGCTCAAGAAAGTCGGCGCCTTAGCTACAAAATTGAAGAATACGCGTGTCATTATTGTCAAAGAAGCCAAGCGCGAGCTGGATGTCTTTAAAAAACTGGTGGATAGAAAAATTGATTACAGCGAAAGGCTGGAGTTTTTAGCTTTTGACGCGGGATTTGTCTCTCAGGTCAGTAATGCGCTACAGCGCACGAATCATATTACGCTCTACTCAGTGATGGAAAATGTGGTTGGTATCGCGCTCAATGACGAAATCTTTGAAACTACGCTTTATCATTAATTGCTTTCCCTGAATTGTTTGATCAAAACTAAGAACATTACTCTGCTCGATTTATTCGAAAATAAGTGGTTGATCGTAAATTAAGATCATGTAGCTAACCGCAAACCCGCAGCATTAATCTGCTCAGACAGTCCTCGTCGCTTCGCTCCTGCGGAACTCGCATCTTAATACTTTGGTTTGCGCTTTCCACGCAGTATAGGGGGTTAGGCTAAAATCGGAGAAACAAGCTGGGTAAATGGACTGCCTCGAATCCGCTTTCGTTCTATTGCCCCACTACAAACCTCAAACTCAACTAATATAGTTTCCGACTCTGTCTTCTGCTGGCTCGGCATAGCCGTGCCAGCAGAAATGTTTTCTCAGTTTCTGCTGCGCCGAAACTGAGAAAGATAAAACGGGAAGCTTCTTTGAAAACCTTGAGGACTAAGGCTGCCCTGATGCTGCTGCATTTCCAAATACTCGGGTTGCGCGCCTTGCTTCTCCGTTTCTAGCCCCACCCCACTCATGGTAAAGCGAATTTATTTTTAATATTCGCCAGGCGAGCTCCAGGCGCAGCACTGGTTGTCTGAGCATGGTGAATATTAAAAATAAATTTTCTAACGCTGCCAAGATTTAAATATTAAATCGGGTTCTTTCAGCGGCAAGCCATTCATTGTAAAGCTTAACAAGTTGTTCTTTTTCTTTCGGCAGCAGCTTTCGAATCTGCCCTGTTTTCATTTCTCCAAGCGTCAGCATCGCGAATTTAATACGATGCAAGCCGCCTTTGAGCACCGGATGCTTCATGGCATAAAACATTTTTTTAACCTGGTGATGCTTGCCTTCGTGAATTTCGATCTCCACCACCGAAGACGCATTTTTTCTTTCGCGTTGTTCAACGGAAATAAGCCGCACGCTTTCGACCGTTACTTCAATCAACATCTCGTTCTTTGTCGGAATTTTAATAGTTTTAATTTTTGACAGTTCTGTTTTATCAATCAAGCCTTTGACGTTGGCGCGGTAAATTTTTGAAGTTAGGACACTTTCCTTTTTCCAAAGCGGATTCAAGAGCAGCTGATCCATAAATCGGGGAAAGCGCCTCCGCTTTGCAAGCACGAGCAGCCCGGAAGTGTCTTTATCAAGTCGGCCAAAAGCAATCATTTCATCAGGCGGATATTCGCGGTCTAAACCTAGCTCAACAAAATAATCCCGCAAAGACAGCCCCTCGGGCTTTGAAAAATTGGCACTGAACCCGCTGACATAATCTGCAGGCTTGTAAAAAATATATATTTCACCTAAATCATCCGCGCTGATTTCTTTCAGCGTCTCGATTTGTTCTTGACGCAGTAATGACCGTGAATGGTCTTTCAATTTTTCAAACATATTCTGAGAATGATCCTTATAGCAAAATATAGCCTGCCCTTGTAAAACATCCGGCCCATGACTATGTTTTCAATAAGCATTAAAACATCTAAACCTTGGCGCACCGCGGTGCTTAAACCTGTTTAGATGCAAATGCTTGGATTTAAACAACAGGCAACACATAAAGGAAACAACCGATTGTTAGTTTTTAAAATAAAACAAAACGGAGTTAAATATGTGTCTTACGTCAAAAAAATTTATTGATCTGAGAATGCCGGGCAAGTTTCACTGTGCGCGGTTCCCTCCGCTGCTTGTATAAACGTTCTCATAAATTGAGCCGGCAGATTATTTCTGCCGGCTCTCTTTTTCTAGCTTCAGCTTACGTTTCCTCGCAATGAGCATAAAAAGTCCCGCACCTAACACGGCATAGATGCTGTCAGAAAACACTGTCGAAATCCGGCCTGTGCGTCCGGGCACGAATGTTTGATGCCATTCATCCGACACCGCAAATAAAATTGTAATCGCTAATGCCATTACGGAAATTCGTGCAAAATTCCAGTCGGGATAATAGTGATTCACAGCGCGGGCGCAAAGGAATGACAACACAGAATATTCCGTGAAATGCACGGCGATATGAAAATAGGGAAATAGATTAGGCACATTCGTACGAGGAACTGAGGAAAGCGTGAAAATAAACGCCATCCAAAGCAGAACCGGTAATTGATAACGCCCGAAATTAAGCACCTAGATAAGCCTGTTTGATTTGCGGGTTACAAAGCAGTTTCTTTCCGATACCTTCCATTTGAATCGTTCCGCTTTCGATAACATAAGCATAGTCCGCAAGCTCAAGCGCTTTCCAGGCATTTTGTTCGACCAGTAAAATCGTCAGGCCTTTTTCTTTAATTTTTAAGATTAACGAAAAAATAAACTCGATCATTTTGGGCGCGAGACCGAGGCTTGGTTCATCCAATAATAAAAGTTTTGGTTTTGCCATGAGCGCGCGCGCCATCGCGAGCATTTGCTGTTCTCCGCCGCTCAAGTTCCCGGCCTGGCCCTTAGAACGTTCTTTCAAAATCGGAAACATAGCGAGCATTTCTTCTTTATCCTGCTGAACGGCTTTTTTTCCGTCTTTGCGCGTATAAGCGCCCAAGTCTAAATTTTCCGACACTGTCAGACGCGGAAAAATACGGCGGCCTTCGGGCACCTGCACGATTCCCTGCCGCACAATATCGCTTGGCGAGGCCTTCTGAAGGGAGCGGCCTTCAAATTGGATCGAACCCTGCCTGGCGCGCAAAAGGCCGGAAAGAGTCATCAGAAACGTGGTTTTACCCGCGCCGTTTGAGCCTATCAAAGAAACAATTTTTCCCTGCGGAATTTTGATATTAACGCCTTTCAGAATTTCAATCGGCCCATACCCTGAATGTAAGTCTTTAACTTCTAGCATCTCTTCCCTTTTTATGGATCCTGTTTCATTCTTGATTCCTGCGGAAGCTAGAATGAAACGTAGCATAGAAAAATTCTTGGCCGCCGGCAGGCAAGAATTTTTTCCATTTCACAGCCTTCACACCCTCATTCAAAATAGCTCAAATCAAGACAATTAAAATGCGAGTTCTGAGCGCAGCATCAGCTGTCTGAGCATTTGGCTTGTCTTGATTTGAGCGACTTTTTTAGCATGTCGTCTTACCGAGATACGCTTCGATCACTGCAGAGTTATTTTGAATATCTTTCGGTTTACCTTCGGCGATTTTCTTACCGTAATCCAACACTACAATGTGATCAGAAATGGGCATCACGACCTTCATGTCATGCTCGATTAAAACAATGGTCACGCCACGGCTGCGAATCGAGGAAAGCAATCCTAGCAATTCTTCTTTTTCTTTTGGGTTCATGCCCGCCGCCGGCTCATCTAAAAGCAAAAGCTTGGGGTCGGATGCGAGGGCGCGCGCGATTTCAAGCTTACGCTGATGGCCGTATGAAAGATTCTGCGCGAGTTCATCCGCTTTTTCGTTCAGACAAAAAAATTCTAAGAGCCGGTGCGCGCGCTGCTCAAGCCGCTTTTCTTCCACGCGCGTCCAACGCGGATGCAGCAAGCAGCTCAGCATGCCTGAGCGCAATTTAGAATGCGCGCCGACCATGACATTTTCAAGCGCGGTCATATTTTTAAAAAGGCGTATAGTTTGGAATGTGCGCGAAATATCACAAGCCGCGATTTCATAAGGCTGCATACGGTTTAAAAGCATTTGCGAGTCACCGAAATACATCGAGCCTTCATCGGGGCGGTAAAGGCCTGTAATACAGTTAAAGAGCGTGGTTTTGCCGGCGCCGTTGGGGCCGATCACACTTAGGATTTGACCCTGCCGCACTTCAAAGCTCACGCTGTCTACCGCAGTCACGCCGCCGAAACGCCGCGTCAAATTTTCAATATTGAGAATCTTGAACTCTGAAAGCATTTCTTTATTCATTTTAGTTGCCCTGAAATAAACCTGCCGGTTGGGCTGTGCCCAGAGGCAAAACAAAATGGAAATTCGGATAACGCTTCATGTTTCATTTGAGTATGGTTTCCCGCTTAAACTTGAGGCCGGAACCCAAACCAATTAGCCCCTGCGGGCGGAAAAGCATCATCAAAATCATCGCCAATCCGAAAATCAACATTCGATAAGCCGTGAAATCACGCAGACATTCGGGCAAAATAGTCAGCACAACCGCGCCTAAAATTACACCGGGAATGCTGCCGATTCCGCCCAGCACAACCATCGCAAGCACCATAACCGAAACAGTAAAATCAAAACTGTCGGGAGAAATCGTGCCCTGCTTCGCCGCAAAAATGCAGCCCGCAATGCCCGCGATAAATCCCCCGATGCCGAACGCGGTCAATTTAGCCCAGGCAAGATTAATACCCATCGCCGAAGCCGCCAGTTCATCTTCGCGCAAAGCGCGCCAGGCACGGCCCAGACGTGAGGTTTCGAGGCGGCGTAAAAAGAAAATAATGATCAAAATAAAGGCCAAAATTAAGAAATAATACGGCTCGGATTTAACGCCAAAATCAAAATTGGAAAAAGGCAGACGCGGATGCGCCAGGCCTAAAAGGCCATTAGGTCCGCCCGTCACTTGATCCAAGTTGTTGAGCACAATGCGCGTAATTTCACCCGCGCCGAGCGTGACAATCGCCAGATAATCGCCGGAAAGCCGTAATGCCGGAAAAGCCAGCAGCATGCCGAAAACAGCGGTCGCAATTGCGCTGATAAAAACTCCACCCCAAAATGGCACCTGAAAATGAAGGTTAACAATCGCGTAAGTGTACGCGCCGAAAGCGAAGAAAGCGGCATACCCCAGATTAAGAATACCCGCGTAGCCGACTATCACATTCAAACCCAGCGCGAGCAGAATAAAAATACCCGCTGTCACCAGCACATCGATGTGATAAGGGTTTTTATTTAAAAACGGAATAAGAAAAGCGACCGCAATAATCAGCCACGGCAGAATTTTTTTCAAACTCATACTTTTTTTACGACTCGCGCGCCGAGGAGGCCGGTGGGACGGAACAAAAGAATCAAAATTAAAAGCAAAAAAGCAAAAACATTTTTCCATTGCGAAGATAAATAGCCCGCCGCCAAACCTTCGAAGACACCCAGCAAAACTCCGCCCAGCATGGCGCCGGGAATATTGCCGATGCCGCCCAAAACAGCGGCGGTAAACGCTTTCATTCCGGCAAGATATCCGTCATGAAAATTAATGGTGTTATAATACATGCCAAACATAACGCCCCCGGCGCTAGCAAGCGCTGAACCAATCAAAAAAGCGATTGCGATGACAACGTTAACGTCGATGCCCATCAGGCTCGCGGCCTGCCTGTCATCGGCGAGAGCACGCATCGCCTTGCCGACGCGCGTATGTTTTATGAAAAAATGCAATGTCGCCATAAGCAGTACGGAAATCACCGCGATAAATATTTGAAGATTAGTAAGCGTGACTTTTGAAACGGTAAATTTTTGAAGCTCGATCATCGGCGGGAAACTTTTATCCGACGGTCCTGCGATCAGCATCACCGCGTTTTGCAACACAAAAGAAACTCCGATCGCTGTTATCAATGGCGCGAGGCGCGGGGCTTCGCGTAAAGGGCGGTATGCGAACCGTTCAATGGCATAGCCGATTAAGGCCGTCAGCAGCATCGTGCAGGTAAAAATAGGAATAAGCGCCCAGGAAGAATCTACGGCGGGATGAAGAATCGAGTACATCAGCAGGCCGATATAAGCGCCGACCATAAAGATTTCGCCATGCGCGAAATTAATCAGCTGCGCGATGCCGTATACCATCGTATAGCCCAGCGCGATCAGCGCGTAAATCATGCCGATCGTCAGACCGTTAACAAGTTGTTGGAAAAAAACGTCGAGGGGATTCACTAGTCAGCGGCAGGTCCTACATACTCAAGCTTGCCAGAAATCACTTTAAAGATTCCGATAAATTGATTTTTATTATCACCCTTTTCATCAAAAATAACTTTGCCGGTTACGCCCTCAAATTCAGGAATATCGCGCATGGCTTTTAAAACCGCCGCGCGTCTCGGTTGTGCCGAACGCGCAGAGGCAAAATTATTCTGGCCGCCGGCTTTATTGATGGCTGCCATTAAAATATTGGCCGCGTCAAATCCATAAGCGGACCATTGCCCCAAAGTTCCGTACTTGCGTTCATACGCCGCGATAAATGCCGCCGCGGCCGGAACTTTATGCATGTCCCCACCTACCATCGTGGCATAACTGCCTTCGGCGATTTCCGGAGTCGCCAATTCAATGAAAGTGCCCGTCGCAATCCCGTCACCGCCCATGAATACGGCATCAATATCAAGCGAACGGGCCTGGCGTAAAAGTAAAGCGCCTTCGGGGTAAATACCGCCGAAATAAATCAATTCCGGAGCCAGCGGTTTAACTTTTGTAAGCAGCGGCGTGAAATCTTTATCGCCCTGCGTCACGCCTTCGTGGCCAAGAATTTCAGCGCCTAATTTACGGGCTTCTTTTTCGAATTCATCCGCCAGTCCTTTACCGTAAGTGGTCTTGTCGTCGATCACATAAATTTTCTTAAGACCCTGCTTTTGAACCGCAAAAAATGCGCCTTGCGGCCCTTGAACATCATCGGTAGCGGCGATACGGAAAAAAGTCGCAAAACCCTGTTTAGAAAGTTCGGGATTCGTGGAAGCGGGCGTAATTTGAACCAACCCGGCTTCGCTGTAAACCGCAGAGGAGGGTTTTGTGCAGCTTGAATTAAAATGTCCTACCACCGCGGCGACATCTGCGTCTGAAATAAATTTTTTGGCGATATTCACCGCCTGCGCGGGGCTGTGCTGGTCATCCTGGCGCGAAATTGAAAATTGCAGCGGGGTTGTTCCCGATACGGCGGATTGCTGGGCGAAATCGTTGGCCATTTCAATCGCGAGTTCTACGCCATTACACATATCTGTTCCAATCGTGGCCTGGTCGCCCGTCAAAGGCGCCGCACAGCCGATTTTAATGACGGAAGCTCCGGATTCGGACGTCGGCCCACAGGCCGTAAAAACCTGCGTCAAAATCAACGCGGCAGCAAATAATCTCTTTTTCATAAAATCACCTCCCTGTCACTATTTACGGAACATACAACCAACCCAACTCCCGGGGATCAGCTTCGCCGAACCCCGGGAGTTTCAATCGAGCAAGTCGTTGGTCGTCATTCTTCGGTCTTTAATCTAACTTTTATATTTGGTCGTCGAGAATCAAAAACAATTCATTATTGTGAACATTGTAAAGCATCGGCGCGACTGGCATTTTGGGATAAAGGTCGCGCAGGCGACGCGATTCTTTAATAAGAAATGAAGTTTCTTCTCCAATTTCAAATTGATCGCGATACTTTACAAAATGATCTTCGGCCTGTTGCCTAGTCCAACCCGCACGCTCAATCAACCCCTGAATAAAAATTTCTTTGCGCAATTCTAAATTGTGCATGCCGCAATCGTTATGGCCGATCAACGCGATCGCTTTCGCGCCGCCCACTCCGATCGCGTAAGAAACTTTAAAATCAGCATGCTGAAGGTTTGCGCCGCCGGAGCGGATAATAAAGGCAAAATTATCCGGAATTTTTAAATGCTTACGGCTGTCCATGCACATACCGATTAAAAGCTGGGCTTGGGTATACTTGTCATATTCCCGCCCCAAATTATGGTAATCCAGCAAAAGCCCAATAGGCGTATCGCGGTAGCGTTCGGGAATATCCGATATTTTTTCAACTGATTTTAGTAGCACTAGCACCCTTTCAAAACCTCAAAATCGAAATGTATTATAGGGTTAAAAGGCTTAAAACGGGAGTGGTATTCTGTAGGCAGTTAGACGATAAGCGAATTTAAAACTTATCGTTTCTCAAGGTCATAACATCGGCTACATAAATAATCATGGCGTAATGATCAGAGAAATTTTCCTGCAAAAAAGCACAAACTTGTTCGGCTATTTTTTCATCGCAGACAACTTCAACACGAATATTGGCTGATTGATCCCAGCCTGCACTGCGCACGCCGCGCGTTCCCTCACCCCTCGCATCAGTAATCGTAAAACCTTTCACTTGCAATTTTTTTAAATGTTCCGTGAGATCATCTTCTAAAATTTTCTCTGTAATAATCGTGACTAATTTTTTTGGCCATGTTTTCATTTGATTACCTCGCCCACATTTGCGCCCATTTTAAATAAAGTGGAATGCCAACAGTTAAATTAAATGGAAATGTAATTCCTAAAGCCGCGGTTAAATATAAGCTCGGATTCGCATCAGGAATAGCAATGCGCACCGCAGCGGGTGCTGCAATGTAGGAAGCGCTTGCCGCAAGAGTTGCCAAAATAGCAGTTCCTCCCACTGAAAGTCCTGTCACAATTCCCATCCAACAACCCAAGAAACCTGAAAAAAGTGGCATGATTATTCCAAATAAAATTAAAAACAGACCCGCTTTTTTTAATTCTTTTAAACGTGAAGAAGTTACAATTCCCATTTCGAGTAAGAAAAAAGCAAGCAGCCCTGTAAAAGGGTCAAAGAAAACATTTTTTACGGGTTCCATTCTTGCCTCCCCGGCAATCGCGCCAATCACAAGGCCTCCGATGAGAAGCAAAATGCTTTTTCCGGTTAAAATTTCATGAAAAAACTTACTCCAAGGCAATTGCCTTCCAGGTGTATTCTGCCTAAAGCGAGCGATCATAATCGCTACTAGAATAGCCGGAATCTCCATCGTCACAAGTAATACCGCAGAAAAACCTTCGTGTGCAATATTTGATTTTTGTAAAAATGAAAGACAAACAGCATAAGTCACGGCACTGACTGAGCCATAATGCGCTGCAATCGCAGCGGCATCTGCAGTTGCGAATCGTCCCAATTTTTTAAGCACACTATACGCAATCAAAGGGATAAGGACACCCAGGACTAAAGCCCCGCCGAGCGGTAACCAAATAGTGTTAATTTCCGTTTTGGAAAGCTCCACGCCGCCTTTCATTCCAATCACAATAAGCAAATATAAACTCAAACTTTCATAAAGCGCCTGAGGCACTTTTAAATCAGACCGCATCACCCCGGCAAAAATTCCTAGGGCAAAAAAAAGAACGGCCGGATTCAGGAGATTGTCGATCACTTCGATTCTCCCTTCAAATACGCGCGATAGCCTATTTTCTCTAACCGATCCACTTTACTCAAAACTTGCTTGGAAAGTTGCTGTTTCATTTTCTGAATTTTCTCCAGCAATCGCGAATCTCCCGCGCCAAGAATTTGAGCCGCTAAAATCCCCGCATTTTTTGCGCCATTGATTGCAACGGTGGCCACCGGAATTCCCGGCGGCATTTGAACGATGGAAAGCAATGAATCAATGCCTTCGATGGAAATGCGCGATTTGACCGGCACTCCAATTACAGGCAACGGCGTCAACGCTGCGGCCATCCCAGGCAAATGAGCGGCACCGCCGGCACCAGCAATTAAAACTTTTAAGCCACGTGAATGAGCGCTCGAGACATAATCATAAAGTCTTTTTGGCGTCCGATGCGCGGACACAATCGTGATCTCAAAAGAAACGCCTAAATCTTCTAAAATTTGAGCGCTGTCTTTAAGAACATCCAAATCAGAATCAGAGCCCATGATAATTCCAACCTGCGGTGCTATTTTTTTCGATTTCATGCAACCACCTTTAATTTGTTTCGAACCCATACGGCTTTTTTCTTAGCGCTTTCTAAATCAGAATCAAGAATCGTGACGTGCCCCATCTTGCGGAAAGGTTTCGTTTCTTTTTTTCCATAGATATGAATTTTAACACCATCAACCGCCAAGCATTCGGTTAATCCCTCATATCGTACAAGGCCTGAATAGCCGGGCTCACCCAACAAATTCATCATAATCGAAGGTGTTTTTATGACAGTGCTTCCGAGCGGCAAATTAAATATAGCGCGCAAATGCTGTTCATATTGCGAAGTCACACAGCTTTCAATTGTGTGATGGCCACTGTTATGCGGACGCGGTGCAAGCTCATTAATCCAGAGCTTATTATTGAGATCTAAAAACATCTCAACCGCCAATACTCCGACCATATTCAGATCCTTAAT
>JAYSWD010000184.1:0-9144 GCA_043718225.1 Candidatus Omnitrophota bacterium | reverse complement strand
CTCAATTTAACATTGAAACAGGGCGGGTCGTCAGCGTTGCCGTGGCGGCGCTCCTGCGCTCGGGGATTCAAGATTACCGCCGCCACATTGCCTTGATTTCATGCCGTAACGTGGCGGTGCTTTTGATGTCGCGCGAACCCTTTAGCGCCGAAGATGTGGCGAAGCTTCTTCAGATCACCGGGAAACTGCAGTATCAGCCTTTAATTCTTCCCGGCATGAATCCGACCGATCCCATTTTGCGGCAAATTGTGGCCGCGCGCAGCGAACAAGATTTGAAACAAGTTGCGGCGGACACGCCTTTTGATGTGACTCCCGCGACGGACAACCGCCCTTATTTTTTTAACATGCTCAGGCTGAATGCAATTTTTTTTCCGATTCTTCATCCCGGTGTCGCGCAGGGCAATCTGCTGGCCACATCGACTTTGATTCAATTAATTGTAACGCTCCTTGTTTTGTGCATCTTGACCATTGTCCTGCCTTTGATTTGCGGCCAAAAATCGGCGCTAAGCAAGATTTCATGGGCAGGCGCGCTTTATTTTAGTTTAATCGGAGCCGGTTTTATGTTTATTGAAATCGGGCTGGTCCAGCATTTGTCTGTTTTTTTGGGGCATCCCACTTATGCTTTGGGAATTTTACTTTTCACTATTATCGCGAGTGCCGGCTGCGGCAGTTTTATCAGTGAGAAATTGCCGCTTACCGCGCGCCCGTGGAAGTTTTGGTTTCCGGCGGGGACAGCGATTTTAATTTTACTGACACGCTTTATTTCGGTGGCGATTATGTCGTCCATGCAGGCAAGCGGTATGCTGCCGAAAATTTTGGTTTCAATCATGCTTCTGTTTCCGATGGGAATCGTGTTGGGCTTTTTCTTTCCGACAGGGATGAAATACGCGCGGCTTTGCGCGGAAAAGGAAATGCCCTGGTATTGGGCGCTCAACGGAATTTTCGGCGTGCTTTGTTCGGCGCTTGCCGTATTTGTTTCAATTTATGCCGGAATTTCGATGAACTTTTATTTGGCGGCGCTTTGCTATCTTCTTATTTTGCCCGTCATCGCCGAGTTTTCGGGTGAAACTCGGCAAGCAGCCTAATCCGCGGGTTTTGAGCCGGGTAATTTGAGGCCTGTCATTTGGCCGAAGATGCCAAAAGTGAAGATGAGAGCCAGCCCGCCCGCGTGAACAATCAACCTGCTCAGCGCGGTTTGAATTTGCCAGACAATCGGATGCGGGGAGATATGCAAAACCACGGCATATCCCAGCAGAACGAGGCAAGCCAGCGCTCCCGCAGCCCAGACATCACTTTTTCTTAAAGCGGGAATTGCCGCTAAGCAAGCCCAGGCGCATAAAAACAAAATCCAAAGGCCGGTCCAGGCGCTGGTTTTGAACATATAAGCCGGAAAAGCCATCAAAATGATTCTTGTTTTGGGCCAGTCCATGAAAATGGATTGGAGAAGCGTGCCTAATCCGCGGTTCGAGCCGAGATAATCGCCGCCACCAGCCAAGAAATACTTAAGCACAAAAGTGGCGGAAAAGGGAATGCATATTCCTAAGGCCAGCAAGCAAGCTAATGATTTCCAACGGGCGGCTGTCCTTGTATTTTTGAGCAGAAGCAGGCCGAAAACAAGCATGGTCCAGCCCATAAAAAAAAGCCCTTCATTTTTTGTCCAAGCCGAACATCCGGCCAGCCAGCCGGCTAAAAAGAACAGCGCTTTTTTTTCGGAACGGAATGCTTCAAGCAAAAGAACGCCTGACGCGGTAAAGAAAAAAGAAATAGGCACATCCGCGATTAAATTGACGCCCCAAAAAGAAAAATCTCCCAGGGTCATAAAAAAAGCCGAGGCAATCAGCCCGCAAAACGGATGAACCGCCGCGCTGAGGTACCAGGCGATAATCAGCGCGTAGGAAAAAAGAAATGAATAAGCAACCACTGCGGGCCAGATCTGAAGTTCTTTTCCGGTCCAATTCCAGCCCCAGGCGAGCGCGCCAGGCAAAAGCAGGGGATAGTCCTGATGGGTCCAGCTGAGGGCGTTTGAGAACATTCCTTTCCATTCTTCGGGCGAACGGAAAAAGAAACTCGCTTTAACATGCCAAAAAAACATGGAATCCCAACATCCATGAATATTGTTCAAGGCCACGGATTGAAACAATACCCAAAATTTTACAAAAGCAAACAGCCAGATTGCGCAGCAAATTAAGAAAGTAATTTTCATGGCGCTTGAATTTTGCGACCAGGCGTTAAGAAGATGGCTTGGCCGCGGCTGCGGAGTGAGGGTCGCGGGCGGCGACGTTATTATCTTGAACAAAAGAAAAGCGCTTAAGGCGCAAGCGCCCAAAATCGAAAGAAAAGGGCCTTGAGCAGGCAGGATAAGGTAGGAAAAGAAAATGAAAAGAGAACAGATTGAAAATCCGGCGGGAAGAGAAAGTGAAATCACAAAAAGAGGGTAAAAACGGATCGAAGCGTCTCGCGTGACTGAAATAATAAAGAGAGCGCCTAAAAGGCCGGCAAAAATCAGAGGCAGTAAAAAAGGCATGCTATTTTTTTACCGCAATCCCTTTGCCTTCGGCAACCGGCAAAAGAATACGATACCCTGTTTGGGCTAAGCGGTACTGCGCGATGGAGGTGTTTGTACAATAAACAATCGCGGACCGGGGAGTTGTTTCATAGGTCAAAATCTGGGGAGTAAGGTAGCTTTGTGCTGAATAAAGTTGTTCAATTTTCGTCAAATAAGGGCTGAACGGAAAATCCATAATAAATCCGACTTTTTCATGCGGTGGTAATAATGCTTTGAAAACTGCAAACTGGCTTCCAACCGGGTTAAAGGGGTCTTTTCCGGCCAAGAGTGCCTCGTAAAGGCTTTTTTGAAAGGCGGGCGGAGCGGGAGTTTTTACAAAGATAATCGACAAAGCCGCTGCTAAATAAAAAAGAAATCCCAATAATTCGGTTTTAGTGACTTGTGGGCGTTGCATAGATAAAAATCTTAAATTGCAGTTTGATCCCTTTTTGGCTAGACTGACAAAGACATCATAGGCAGTTTTTTGAAAAGATCAATTGAAATTAGGAATACGAAGGAGAACAAAAAATGAAACTCAATGCAGCGATTCTGATGGTTATGTTTCTTGCTTTGTCCGGGTTTACCTGGGGATCCGAAGACGATAAAAAGACGAAAGATGCTTATGGCACCGCTTCTTCGGCTTCAACGACAACCAAGGCAACAAAAAAGAAGAGCAATCCTTCGATGTCAAATTCTTCGAGGGCAACGAATGCGCCGGTTTCTTCCGGAGAGCAGCGCGCCAACGCCGTACGAATCTTGACTTCAGGCGATGAAGCGACCCGTAAGGCGCGTTTGGAAAGTTTGACCCGCTTGGCGAGATCTCTCGCCGCAGCGAAACAGGCCAAAGCAGCTCAAAACACAGCGGCCAAAGCTTCTTATCAGTATTAAATTCATTAAGTAAAATATTAAAGGGAGGCTTTTCAGCCTCCCTTTTTTTTTAGGGGCGCACTGAATTGATTTTCTCAAATCAAGAACCCCTGTAAAAAGCCGAAGATATCAAGAGCGTTTTTACGATTCTTTAAGCCCTGCCCGATTTGTGGGGAAAGCCGCTGATGATTGCGAAGATGGATCTAAAAAAAGAAAACAGTTTTTGGGTGCCGGCGATTTTTGGGGTTGTTTTGGCTTTTAAAGCCGGAGCATCGTTTTATTTTGCCTCCCCCTATTTGGCGGAGCTATTTATTCCCTTTATTAACTGGTTTGTCATCAATCATTTCCATAATCCCTGGGATTTTTTTTATAGCTTGAATCAGCCGCGGATGTTTCCCTATCCCGGATTAATGTTATGGATTATGAGTATCCCGCGATTCTTGTTGAGCCCCTTTTTTTCCGGTAACTGGCAAGCCGTGACGCATCTGCACTTGTTTGTCGCGCGTATTCCGCTACTGGCAGCGGATGTTTTTCTTTTTTTGCAATTGCTTAAGTTTTTTCCCAATCAGCAAAAAAAGATAATCGGAATTTATTGGTGTTCACCGATTGTTTTTTTTATTAATTATATTCACGGCCAGCTGGATATTATTCCCACAGCTCTTTTTTTTGCCGCGATTTATCTCCTGGTTGAACAGCGTTACCTCGTGTTTGTGCTTGTTTTAGCGCTAGCGGCCGCGACCAAGAACCATGTTTTAATCGCGGTGCCTTTTATATGGGTTTTTCTTTTTAAAAAGCACATCAGCCTTTCCCGGATGACCGGTTATTTTCTCCTGTTCGCCGCGTCTTACTTCGCGCTTTTATTGCCTTATTTAAATTCGGCGGCATTCCGGCAGATGGTTTTCCGTTCGCCCGAGCAGGGGCGTTTATTTGACTTTGTGATTCCGGTTTCTTCCACGCTTAAACTGATTGTCTGCCCGACGGTCATCACTTTGATTTTCATTAAATTCGCGTCTTATAAAAAATTAAACCGGGAAATTCTTTTGATGTTTCTCGGAATTATTTTTGCCGCGCTGGTGGTATTTGTGCCGCCTATGCCGGGCTGGTTTATGTGGTCATTTCCGTTTTTGGTTTATTTTTATATGCACAACAAGGATTACTCCCGCGCGCCTTTTTTGATTTATAACGCGGTGTACATGCTTTATTTTATTTTCTTTTTTGAAAAGGAGGGTGATTGGCTTAATCAATTACAAGCCACTTTTCCGGTCAAAGATTTTGCGCTATCGATTGTCATGTCCTCGGTCGGTTTCATCGCTTTTTGGATGTTTCATTTGGGTGTTCGCAAAAACGAAGAATTGAAAGCCGCGGAAGCGCCGCTTTTGATTGGAATCGGCGGCGACAGCGGTACCGGAAAACATACGCTTTTGCGGGTGCTGCGCAGCCTGGTCGGCAAGCCGCGCTCGATTCCCATATTAGGCGATGATTTTCATAAATGGGAACGCGGCAACCAGAATTGGAATGTTTACACTCATCTCAATCCTTCCGCGAACCGTTTGCACCGCGGCGCAGAACTGGCGGTGGCGCTGAAGGACGGCTATGCGATTGAAATGGTGCATTATGACCACCAAGCGGGAAAGTTTACGCATCCGGAAGTAGTTCAGCCTAATAAGTTTGTTTTTTTTGTGGGGCTGCATCCTTTTTATCTAAAGAAAATGCGCGACCTGATTCCGATTAAGATCTATATGGATACCGATGAGGATTTGCGGCGCAGTTGGAAAATCCGCCGTGATACGGCAAAGCGCGGGCATAGCCCGGAAAAAGTGATGGAACAGATTTCGTCACGCATGGAAGACCGCGAAAAATTCATCGAGCCGCAAAAAGATTTTGCGGATTTGCTGATTCGCTACAGCCTCGCGGATAAAACAAATGCCGGCGGAAAGACACCGTTAAAAGCGGCGTTTACTTTGGATAACAGCTTGGATTTGGACGATTTAGCTTTATTGCTTTCCCGTGCGGGTATGGAGGTTGAACATGCTTCCACCATTCATAAACAGGAATTAACAGTCAGTGGAACCATTACTGCGCGTGATGTCATGGGAATTGCGCGGCAGCTCGACCTGAATTTAGACGAGCTTTTGATCAATTCGCGCGGCTGGGTTAAAAATCATAATGGTGTGACTCAGCTTGTATTTTTGCTGCTTTATAACCACAAAATGAAAGCGCGCTAAATTGGCGGATTCATCCAGTCGCGCTCTTCAGGATTTGATCGATATTTCAAAAAGCGTGGCTCAGCATCCGCGCCTGGTGCAGGGCGGCGGCGGAAATTGTTCCGTTAAATCAGGCGCGAAGCGCTGGGTTAAAGCCTCAGGCTGTTTTCTCGAAGATATTTCAGACAAAAAAGGGTTTGCGGTGGTCGATGCCTCGAGCGGTGTGCCGATTGACGAAAGCGGCGGCAAAGCTTCGATGGAAACTCCGCTGCATACTTTGCTCGGGTCTTTTGTGATTCACACCCATCCTGTCGCGATTGCGGCTTTGGTATCGAGCGCGGAAAGTCCGCATTGGTTTAATCAGCTTTTTTCCGGAGAGCTTTATGTTTGGGTGCCTTATGCGACGCCCGGAAAAAAATTATTTGAAAAAGTACAATCGCTGATTTCTTCGCAAGCTTCGGAGACGGACCGGGTTCTGCTTTTACAAAACCACGGCCTTTTTGTAACATCCGAATCCAAACAACGGGCGCTGGATTTGCATGAACAAACGGTGGCAAGCGCGGAGAAGTTTTTCGGAAAAGCAAAAGCTCCGGTTGAAATTCCCGACAGCCATTATTTGACGCCCGACCATGTGATTTACGGCCAATTAAAAAATGACGCGGCTTCGCTTAAACAAAAAACCGCCGTCAATGAAACTCTCGCTTTGGTCAGCGAAGCGCTGGCGTTGATTTATCAGAAGGGAGGCGCGCCGCATTGGCTTTTGAACAGTGAAACGGCCCTGCTTCTGAATATGGAAGAAGAAAAGCATCGCCGCCAAGTTTGGAAAAACTCATGAAAATCGTGATTCCGATGGCGGGCATGGGCAAGCGTTTTCTTGCCGCCGGTTATGAAACGCCCAAAACTTTGATTCCGGTCGACGGTAAGCCCGTAGTCGAGCATGTCATACGCCGGTTCTCGTCCGATGATGATTTTGTTTTTGGAATCAATCACGAACATGATCAAAAAACACCTCTGCGCTCGGTTCTGCAATCGCTCGCACCGCGCGGAAAAATCATCAGCATGCCATATGAAAAAGGCGGCCCGATCACGACGGTCAATAATATGTCGGCGGCAATAGGGGACGATGAAGCTGTGATCGTCAATTACTGTGATTTCTCCTGGGTTTGGGATTATGAACATTTCAAGAAAACTATGCAAGCCGTGGATTGCGACGGAGCGGTGGTGTGTTACCGCGGTTTTCACCCGCATCTTCTGGGGCCCAATAAATACGCGACCCTTGATGCTGAAGGCCTGTGGATGAAAGAAATCCGCGAAAAACATTCCTGGCATGACAGCAAAGAAAAGGATTGGACCAGTTCCGGTACTTACTATTTCAAAAAGGGCGCTTATATTAAAAAGTACTTTAAGGCAATCGAAGCGCGCGGAGAATGGCGGATTAACGGCGAGCATTATGTCAGCCAGATTTATCAATTGATGAAGGAAGGCGGCCTCAAGATTTTTATTTACGAAATTCCTTACATGCTGCAATGGGGAACGCCGGAAGATATGGAGGAGTATTGTTATTGGGCGGCCTTTTTTGACATTAAACGGAAATATAATTTTTCGGTTGATCCGAAGGATCAGAGAAAAATCATGCAAGTATTAATACTGATGGCGGGAGCGGGAAAACGTTTCGCGGACGCGGGTTATGCGTTTCCGAAACCTTATATTCCGGTGGATGGCGGAATCATGGTGGAGAAATCCGCGAAAAGTTTGCCGCAGGGTGACCCTGTTATTTTTGTCACACGCGATGAGTTGCGTAATCCTCAACTCGAAGAAAGATTGCGCCGGGAATTCAGCTCGCCGCGCATTCTTAGTTTGAGTCTAATAACCGAAGGCCAGGCTGCCACAGCGCTTTGCGCAAAGCCGGAGCTGGATCTTGAGCGACCGCTTTTAATCGGGGCTTGCGACCATCAGATTTTTTATGATGAAGCCCGTTTCCAAAAATTAACCGCGGAAGATTCAGGCGTGGACGCGCTTATTTTTACTTACCGCAATAATCCGAATGTCCGCCGCAACCCCCAGGCTTACGGCTGGGTGGCCGTCGACGCGGCGGGGCAGGCGTATTCGGTTTCGGTTAAAAAGGCCTTGCCCGGTAATCCGCTAAAAAATCATGCCATCACCGGTTCGTTTTGGTTTCGCAAAGCGCGTTACTTTACGGAACAGGCCGAGCGCATGATTCAGGAAAATAGCCGCATCAATAATGAGTTTTACATTGATCAGGCCATGAACTATTTGATTCAGGCCGGTTTAAAAGTGCAAGCTTTCGAAGTCGATGCATATGCGTCCTGGGGGACGCCTGAAGATTTAAAAACGTATGAATATTGGCAGCGGCTGTTTCATCTTACCTCTGCGCCAAAGGCGCAACCGAAACAGAATTCTTTTGCCTCTGCGTTAGAGACGCAACCGGCAGCAACGGTGAAACTTTCAATTGTGATTCCGGCTTATAATGAGGTAGAAAATCTGCCCGGCTTGCTTCAAAGAATTTATGCCTGCGTAGAAAAAAATGATGCCGCAAAAAACTCCGAATGGATTTTAGTCGACAATGGATCCTCAGACGGAACCTGGGCGGCTTTGCAGGAAGCGGCAAAAAAGGCGCCTTATATTAAGCCTCTGAGGATTGAGGTTAATACTGGCTATGGAAACGGCATTTTGCAGGGTTTAAGGCGGGCTTCAGGGCAGGTTTTGGCTTGGACCCATGCTGACTGTCAAACTGATCCAGAAGACGTTTTAAGGGCTTTAAATACCTATACAAACGAGGTCCGGACGGGTTCAAAAGTCCTCGTCAAAGGGGCCCGGCAAAACCGGCCCCTGGTAGACCGCTTTTTCTCAGTGGGGATGCAGATTTGGGCTACTTTAGTTTTGGGAACGGCTTTAACCGAAGTGAATGCGCAGCCCAAAGTTTTTCCGCGGTCATTACTCGATGAAATGCAAAGTCCGCCGCTTGATTTTTCGCTCGATCTTTATCTTTTGTATCTGGCGCGTAAAAAAGATTACACGATCCGGGAAATCCCGGTTTATTTTAAGGCGCGTCTGAAAGGGGAAGCGAAAGGCGGCGGGGGAAGTTTGAAAAACCGTCTGAAGTTGATTCAAAGAACCATTCGATATATTCTTGCGCTGCGAAAGAAAGTTAAAAGTAAGGAAACAGCATAATGTTGTATGTCCGCCATCGGATTAATACCGTACAGGATTTAAAAACTGTAACGCCTAAAATGGGGGTTGAACTTGATCTTCGCGAAGCGAATGGGAAAATCATTCTGCAGCATGACCCTTTCAAGGCGGGCGAAAATTTTGAAGATTATTTAAAGCAATACCGGCACGGCCTGATGATTCTCAACATCAAAACCGAAGGTATCGAAAATGCGGTTTTGGAGCTGGTCAAAAAGTATAAGGTCAGCGATTATTTTTTTCTGGATGTCGCGTTTCCCGCGATGATGAGATTGATTTTGAAGGGCGAGAAAAAAATCGCAGTGCGGTTTTCCGAGCATG